>NZ_JASOLS010000300.1:0-233 GCF_030215295.1 Corynebacterium sp. UMB6689
TCCGTGGCAAAAGGCCTCGGCAACTTCAAGGCAGTGAAACACCGGCGCACCCTGTTAGGTGAAGCTCGAGACGTCACCTGGATCGACGATTCGAAAGCGACCAATGCCCACGCCGCGAAGATATCGTGGGCCGGAATGCCGCCCTCGTCAGTAGTCTGGATTGCAGGCGGGGACACCAAGGGCCAGTCCTATGACGAACTAGTGGCAGCAGTGGCACCTACTCTGCGCGGAGT
>NZ_JASOLS010000301.1:0-232 GCF_030215295.1 Corynebacterium sp. UMB6689
AGTAAGTGAATCAGCCATACAGCCGCATAACTAACTATACTTGCCTCCACGCCCAGTCCGATTAGCCAACGTCTATAAGCTTGCTTGTCTAAGGGCAAATCTCCGACGAATTTACCAGTCTGACCATTCATTGCAAAGACAAACTTTTTGCCCCTCCAAGTCGTATTTAAGAGCCAAACTGGATAGAGAACATACTTAGTTGAACCATTTATCAAGCGAATATTCGAAGATT
>NZ_JASOLS010000302.1:0-232 GCF_030215295.1 Corynebacterium sp. UMB6689
TTGCAGAATGGACGATGACGAAGATCAAAGGTCGGCGAGGCGCCCAGATTCTCGCCGCCGCACTCGGTACCGCGATTTTCATTGATGACTATTTCAACGCGCTTGCCGTCGGCCAGGTGGCGCGCCCCGTTAGCGACCGCCACAAGGTGTCTCGCGCGAAGCTCGCCTACCTCATCGACTCATCGTCGGCACCGGTCGCTGTTCTTGCACCGTTTTCTTCGTGGGGCGCTTC
>NZ_JASOLS010000303.1:0-232 GCF_030215295.1 Corynebacterium sp. UMB6689
CAATCATCGTCATCATCACTTGGATAATAGCGAACTGGTGGACTTTGGGGTTGACTTGGCTGCGGAGCGGGTTGAGCTGGTACAGGTTGACTTGGCTGGGGTGCAGGACGGCTGGGCGCTTGACTAGGTGTGGAGTTTTCTGGCGCGGTTTGGGGTTGGCTTCCGGCTGGCGCACTTCGATCTTGCTGATTGTTTTGCTGATTTTGTGCTTTTGAGTCATTGGAAGATTCCT
>NZ_JASOLS010000304.1:0-232 GCF_030215295.1 Corynebacterium sp. UMB6689
GCGTATAGCTTTGAGTGTGGTTCCTCTTTACTCGACCAACGCTCAAAGCTAGTCGTCCTGTTATAGAGACAGGCGAGTGAGAATTAAAAAGCCTACGCCTTAAATAGCGTGGGCTTTTTAGCTATCATGTTAGCTTGCTTTCATGTACACCTTTTACACAACTTACTCTTACAAACTAAGTAAGCGCGAAAGCTTTGTCTTTTCCTTGCTACTTAGTTTATCAGTATAAGGT
>NZ_JASOLS010000305.1:0-232 GCF_030215295.1 Corynebacterium sp. UMB6689
TGCCAGGGCAGGAGCACCGAAGGCGACACCAGACGCTGCCATTGCGCCGGTCGCCAGGGCTGCGATCAACGCCCTGTGAAATGTGTATGACATGCTCACTCCAATGTTGATTCGTGCGAGCCATACCGACCGGTTAGGTTCATCGGCTCACTATCCGCACGATACTGCGCAACCAGATACCTAGCAACGGCTTACTCACTTACCATTCAGTAGCTACAAGGCATTATGAGGG
>NZ_JASOLS010000306.1:0-232 GCF_030215295.1 Corynebacterium sp. UMB6689
CGCCTCCGCCATGATTTCTTAAGCAGTCATGACCACTTTCTGATTAAGGTGAATAGTAATATTCCGGTTGAACGTGGCTTAGGGAGCTCAGCGGCCTTATCAGTAGCCTTTATCCGTGCCTTTTTTAATTACTTAGGTAAAGATTTACCCAATGAAGTCTTACTCGATTATGCGGACTTTGCCGAAACCATTAGTCACGGGACCCCTAGTGGCCTTGATGCCCGGGTTACGG
>NZ_JASOLS010000307.1:0-231 GCF_030215295.1 Corynebacterium sp. UMB6689
TCATGACCCAGTCGACGGACGGCTTCTACCTGAGCCAGGCTGACCTGGAGCTCCGGGGGGCGGGGGATTATTTTGGCACCAAGCAGAGTGGCCTGCCTAGCTTCAAACTGGCGGATCCCCTGGCGGACGCGACCATCCTCGAAGCCGCCCGCCAGGATGTGGGCTACTTCATGCCCTATCTGGAGACCCACGCTGGCGACTATCCCCAACTCTTGACCTATCTCAAGGCCC
>NZ_JASOLS010000308.1:0-231 GCF_030215295.1 Corynebacterium sp. UMB6689
TGACGGTGATGTGACGACTGGCTAGCTCGCGGGCTGCCGACCGGGTCAAACCGATCAAAGCAGCCTTGGAAGCCGAGTAATTAGCCTGGCCGACATTTCCAATAATGCCGGATAAACTCGATACATTTATGATAGCACCTCTACGTTGTTTTAGCATTATTTTTGACACATGACGGATCAAATTAAAGCTTCCCTTAAGGTTCACGTCAATGACTTGGTCGAAGTCTTCTT
>NZ_JASOLS010000309.1:0-231 GCF_030215295.1 Corynebacterium sp. UMB6689
CCGTTTTCGAGCTCGACTTTGAACATTGCATTTGGTAACGATTCAGTAACAGTACCTTCAACTTCAATCATATCTTCTTTAGCCACAATATATCCTCCCAGTCTATCCAAGTAATAGCTTCAAACAGTAGGTGTATCTTTCGACTAACGCGAATATTTTACCACAACAAAGAATAGTTATCAAGTCTAATCTTCGATAACTTCAGAAATGCGGTTAAAGACATTTTCAATG
>NZ_JASOLS010000030.1:0-22320 GCF_030215295.1 Corynebacterium sp. UMB6689
TCACGGGCCGCGGAAACTGCTCCCTTTAGCAGCGGAAACTATGCGGTGGCATCAAGTGGGTTCTTGACCCAGCTCATGAGATCGCGCAGCTGGGAGCCAGTCTGCTCGATCGGGTGGGAGTTCACCTTGGCGCGCAGATCCTCGAGCTCCTTGTTGCCACCCTCAACGTTGGCAACGAGGCGCTTGACAAAGGTGCCGTCCTGAATGTCGGTCAGGACATCCTTCATACGCTCCTTCACGGAAGCGTCGATGACGCGCGGTCCAGAAAGGTAGCCGCCGAACTCCGCGGTGTCAGAACAGGAGTAGTTCATGTTCTTGATGCCACCCTCAACGATGAGATCAACAATGAGCTTCAGCTCGTGGCAGACCTCAAAGTAGGCCATCTCCGGCTCGTAGCCAGCCTCGGTAAGGACCTCGAAGCCGTTCATGATCAGGTACTCCACGCCGCCACACAGGACGGCCTGCTCACCAAAGAGGTCGGTCTCAGTCTCATCCTTGAAGGTGGTCGGGATAACGCCGGCGCGGGCACCGCCGATGGCTGCGGCGTAGGACAGGGTCAGTTCGCGTCCCTCGCCCTTCGGATCCTGTTCGGTGGCAATCAGGCAAGGAACGCCCTTTCCGTCAACGAACTGGCGGCGAACCAGGTGGCCCGGCCCCTTCGGAGCGACCATACCGATGGTGATGTTCTCCGCCGGCTTGATCAGACCGAAGTGGATGTTGAGGCCGTGGCCGAAGAACAGTGCGTTGCCGTCCTCCAGGTTCGGCTCGATGTCCTCGGTGAAGATGGCAGCCTGAGAGGTATCCGGAGCCAGCAGCATGATGACATCAGCCCACTTGGCAGCCTCAGCATTGGTGAGAACCTTGAAGCCAGCCTCCTCTGCCTTCTCGCGAGACTTGGAGCCTTCGCGCAAGCCGATGGCGACCTCAACGCCGGAGTCACGCAGGTTCATTGCGTGGGCGTGGCCCTGGGAGCCGTAGCCAATGATGGCAACCTTGCGGCCCTGGATGATGGTCAGGTCTGCATCAGAATCGTACAGAGTCTCAATAGCCATGTTTAATGTTCCTTTTCTCTTTGGGTTCGTGAGCACTACGCATCCAGTAGTAACTCTGCCTATTGAATTTGTATCACACGTTGGGACGGTCCGCCCACATTGTGAGATTTTTTATTTGCTCGGTGCCATCGCCTTCGGGCCACGCCCCAGCGCGACGTTTCCGGACTGCACCAGTTCGCGGATGCCGAAGGGCTCGAGGACGTCGAGAAGCGCCTGCAGCTTGCCGGGCGTGCCGGTGGCCTCCACCACCACGGACTCCGGCGATACATCCACGATGCGAGCACGGAAGATGTTCACCGCGTCGACCACCTGGGGGCGGTTCGAGTTATCCGCAGCCACCTTGACCAGCATGATGGCGCGGGCAATGGTGTTTTCCTCTTCCAGCTCCACCACCTTGAGCACCGGAACAATCTTGTTGAGCTGCTTCGTCACCTGCTCGATGACAACCTCGGAGGCGTCCACAACGATGGTCAGGCGGTTGATTCCCTCGGTTTCAGTTCGCGCGGAGACCAGCGAGATGAGGTTATAACCACGGCGGGTGAACATACCGGTCACACGGGAAATGATGCCCTCAATATCCTGGACGCGCACGGACAGGATGTGGCGAGTGATATCGTCTTTAGCCATTACTCTTAGGCCTCCTCGAGGGATTCGTGGATGTCGGCCGGTTCCTCGGCCGCGGACTCATTTTCATCAAACAGCGGGCGCAGACCAAGGGCGTATTGGATTTCCTCATTGGAGGCGCCGCCGCCAATCATCGGCCACACCTGGGCGTCTTGGCCCACAATGAAGTCGATGACCACTGGGCGGTCATTGATTGAGCGCGCTCGTTCAATCGCCGGGCCAATCTCTTCCACGGTGGTGACGCGAATAGATTCGCAGCCCAAGGCCTCGCTGAGTTTGACGAAGTCCGGGACGTACTCATCGTGCTCACGCAACTTGGTATGGGAGTACTTGTTCTCATAGAAGAGCGTCTGCCACTGGCGCACCATGCCCAAGTTGCCGTTGTTGATGACAGCCACCTTGATGGGGAACCCTTCCACCGCAGCGGTGGTGAGCTCCTGGTTAGTCATCTGGAAGCAGCCATCACCGTCAATTGCCCAGACTTCACGCTCCGGGCAGGCAGCCTTGGCGCCGAGCGCTGCGGGCACTGCGTAGCCCATCGTGCCGGCGCCACCGGAGTTGATCCAGCTTCGTGGGTGCTCGAAATCAAGGAACTGGGCCGACCACATCTGGTGCTGGCCCACACCCGCGCAGTAGATCGCCTCCGGGCCCACGATTGCGCTGAGTTGCTGAATAACCTCTTGCGGATTGAGCAGGCCGTCTGCTGTCGGCTCGAAACCGCGCGGGAAGCGGCTCTGCAGGTCTCCCAGGTACTCCATCCACGGGCCAATTCGCGGGGCATCCAGCTCCGCATCATTGGCATAAGCCTTTGTCAGGCGCAGAAGCACCTCGCGGGCATCGCCCACGATGGGGACAGCTACCTCACGGATCTTGCCAATCTCGGCCGGGTCGATATCTGCGTGAATAACCTCGGCATGGGGAGCGAAGGTGTCGGTATCACCGGTCACGCGGTCATCGAAGCGCGCGCCCACGGCGATAATGAGGTCAGCGCGCTGGAGCGCGGCGACGGCCGGTACCGTTCCGTGCATGCCGGGCATACCCATGTGTTGCGGGTGGTTATCCGGAAAAGCACCGAGCGCCATGAGGGTGGTCACCACCGGGATGCCGGTCAGCTCAGCAAACTCGCGCAGCTCGCGGGAGGCACCTGCCTTGATGACGCCGCCACCGACATAGAGCACCGGACGCTCTGCGCGAGCAATGCGCTGAACAGCCTGCGTAATCTGGCGCGGGTGCGGGGTCGTGGTGGGTTTATAACCCGGCAGGTCCGGCATCACAGGGCCGGAGTACTCCATCAGGGCGTTCTGGACATCCTTCGGGATATCCACGAGAACTGGGCCCGGCCGTCCGGTGGAAGCCAGGTGGAAGGCGGCAGCAATAGCCCCCGGGATGTCCTCTGCCTTGGTGACGATGAAGTTATGCTTCGTAATCGGCATGGTCACACCGCGGATATCAGCCTCTTGGAAGGCGTCGGTGCCCAACAACGAACTGCCGACCTGTCCGGTAATAGCCACGACGGGCACGGAGTCCAGGTTTGCATCCGCCAGCGGGGTCACCAGGTTGGTGGCACCTGGACCGGAGGTAGCAATCATGACGCCGACCTTTCCGGATGCCTGCGCATAGCCTTCTGCTGCATGGCCAGCTCCCTGCTCGTGGCGGGTGAGCACGTGGCGCAGCTTCGTGGATTCAAACAGGGCGTCGTACAGCGGAAGCACGGCGCCGCCCGGAATGCCGAAGACCAGCTCGGTGCCCAAATCTTCGAGGGTACGGACAATGGCGTGTGCGCCCGTGATGCGCTCGGGCGCCCGCTGTGGCGGTGTGGAAGCTGTCACGGTTGGTGTGCTCCTTTAGTGGGGGTGGATATCGGAGAGATCATCCAACGAATAACGCCCCCGTCTTTCCTTCCTGGGTGTGAAGGTAACGGGGGCGCATGCTGGTCGACGTCACTAGCGGACTCGCTACGGCTCGCGCCGCCCGGGTACTACTACGAGGTGAAGTCGAATAATGATCATGGGATAAACTGTACACTGATAGAAACGCCACCGCAGGCCTTTACCCCCATTTTTGGGATTTATTTCTCATTTAGCGAGATTCCACAGGTGGGGCGGTTCGCCACCGCGCCATATTGTCAATTACGATGACCCACTATGACGTCCTCACACCCGCAGAACGCATCTTCTCGCGCCGAACACCCCACGGCCGAAACGTTCAAGCCCACTCGCGAACACCTCCTCGGCATCGGCATCCTCGCCGCCATCGCTTTCCTCAGCATTGGCTGGGCCCCGAAGTACCTCTTCTGGATTCTCATCTTCCCCGTGCTGGCCATCTGGTGGGTCCTGCGGGCCCGCACCACCGTGGACAGCACGGGCATCCACATCACCTATGGCTTCCGCGGCCCCAAGCACATCGAGTGGAAAGACTTCCAAGGAATCGGTTTCCAGCGTTCGAAAGCCTATGCCCGCACCACGAAGGGCGATAACTTCAACCTGCCGGGAGTGACTTTCAACTCCCTCCCCCGCCTCGCTGCCGCTTCCAATGGGCGCATCCCCGACGCCCTGAGCGCTGGCCGTGACGCCGCCGATGACAAGGTGGTCATCGTCCACCGCGATGGCCAACAGATCCTCCTCACCAAGGAGGAATACGCCGAGTACCTCGAGAAACACCCCGAACTGAAGGATTAACCATGTACCCTCTCCGCTCTAAAGTCACCACCGTTGGCCGCCAGGCATCCGGTGCCCGCGCACTGTGGCGCGCTACCGGCTCCAAGGAGAGTGACTTTGGCAAGCCGATCGTCGCCATCGCCAACTCCTTTACCCAGTTCGTCCCCGGCCACGTCCACCTCAAAAACGTCGGCGACATCGTGGCCGATGCCGTCCGCGAAGCCGGCGGCGTGCCGAAGGAGTTCAACACCATTGCTGTTGACGACGGCATCGCCATGGGCCACAGCGGCATGCTCTACTCCCTGCCTTCGCGGGAGATCATCTCCGATTCCATCGAGTACATGGTCAATGCCCACACTGCCGACGCCCTGGTGTGCATTTCGAACTGCGACAAGATCACCCCGGGTATGTTGAATGCTGCACTGCGCCTCAACATTCCCACCATCTTCGTCTCCGGCGGCCCGATGGAAGCCGGCAAGGCCGTCGTCGTTGACGGCGTGGCGCATGCACCGACGGATCTGATTACGGCGATCACGGCCTCGGCCAGCGATGCCGTCTCCGACGAGGGCTTGACCCGCGTGGAGGAATCCGCCTGCCCTACCTGTGGTTCCTGCTCCGGCATGTTCACCGCCAACTCCATGAACTGCCTCACCGAGGCGCTCGGCTTGGCCCTGCCGGGCAATGGCACCACGCTGGCTACCCACAGCGCCCGCCGAGATCTCTTCGAGCAAGCTGGCCGCACCATCGTGGAGATGTGCCGACGCTACTACGGCGAAGAAGACGACGCCGTTCTCCCGCGCTCCATCGCCACCAAGGAAGCCTTCAGCAATGCCATGGCTCTGGATATGGCTATGGGTGGTTCCACCAACACCATCCTCCACACGCTGGCCGCCGCACAGGAGGGCGAGGTGGACTTCACCCTCGAGGACATCAACGAGATCTCCTACCGCGTACCGTGCCTGTCCAAGGTGGCCCCCAACGGCACTTACCACATCGAAGACGTGCACCGCGCCGGCGGCATCCCCGCCATCTTGGGCGAGCTGCGCCGCGCCGGCCACGTGAACCTCAAGGTCCACACCGCCCTCTACGACAACGCCGAGGAGTGGCTCGATGATTGGGATATCCGCGGCGGCAAGGCCACGGAAGCCGCTCTCGAGCTTTTCCACGCCGCACCCGGCGGTGTACGCACCACCGAGCCATTTAGCCAGTCCAACCGTTGGGATGAGCTGGATACTGACGCTGCCAATGGCTGTATCCACGACGCCGAGCACGCTTTTTCCTCGGACGGTGGCCTGGTCGTCCTGCGCGGCAACCTCGCCCCCAACGGGGCCATCGTCAAGGCCGCCGGCGTGGAGGAAGAGCTGTGGACCTTCACTGGCCCGGCCCGCGTGGTGGAGTCCCAGGAGGAGGCCGTGTCCATCATCCTCAAGAAAGAAGTCCAGCCCGGCGACGTCATCGTCATTCGCTACGAGGGGCCCGCAGGTGGCCCCGGCATGCAGGAGATGCTGCACCCGACTTCCTTCCTCAAGGGTTCCGGTTTGGGCAAGGCCTGCGCTTTGATTACAGATGGCCGTTTCTCCGGCGGCACTTCCGGCCTTTCCATCGGCCACATCTCTCCCGAGGCAGCCCACGGCGGCCTCATCGGCCTAGTGGAAAACGGTGACCCCATCACCATCAACATCCGCGAGCGCCAGCTCTCCCTCGACGTCGACGAGGAAGTTCTCGAACGCCGCCGCGCCACTGAGGAGCAGCGCGAGAAGCCCTGGACCCCGAAGCACCGCAACCGCCCGGTCACCAAGGCCCTGCGCGCCTACGCCAACATGGCCACGTCCGCTGACCGTGGTGCGGTGCGCGTGGTGGATGGCCACGTCCAGTAGGCCATCCCGGCCATAATGAGCGGCAGTGCCACCCAGGCCAAGGACGAGCGCCAGCGGATAATAGCTTCCGCTGGTGCCCACAGGCCCTCGGGCGGCGCAGCGCTGGAAACTAGGCACCACCAGACCACTACGATGAGTAAGGTTCGCGCGGGACTGCCGGGGATCACCACCGTCGCAATCACTGGTAGCAGCCAGATGCAGTAGTAGCCCTGCATGAGACCAGTAGTCATTAGCACTCCGGCAAAAAGAACACCGAGTGAGCAGTACACCCACACCACCGGTTGCTCGCGCTTGTAGCGCCACAGTGCTACCAACGCTAGCCCCACCACTACGAGGAAAGCCACGGTTGCGCCCGTGATGGCTCCCTCCGACCAGTCGAGCTGCCGGCCCACGCCTTCGATGGAACCATTGTTATAGTCGCGGGCCTGCCCCAGGTAAGGCAGCAAACGGTCGACGTAATTCTGTGGTTGGGACATTGTGAACCACCCAGCGGCAAAAACCACGACCATGAATACCGCAGCCACGACGAGCACGGCGATATGGCCGGACAACAGTGATACCACGCCCAGAGCTAGAAACTGTGGCTTGATGGTCATGGCCACGCCAAGAATAATGCCCGCTGCGACGGCCTCCCGAGACTTCAGGGCCGCACGCCAGCCGCTTGCCAGCAGCTTGATAGTCAACAGCGCAAAAAGAACCTGTAGCAGGAAGAGGAAGCCGTTGATATTGGTAAGGCTCAGCGTGCTTTTCACCGGCTCGTTAAAGGCGCAGGCCACGATGACTAGCACAGCGAAGACAGGGCCCCGATAGCGCGCTGCAACCGAGGCAGCCAGCAGCCACAGCGCAGTGAAGATGGACACCGCGCCTAGCCACATCATGATAGTACGTGCGATGTCCCGGCCGGGCAGCCAGCCGATTGGTCCGAGAAGAAAAGTTGCCCCCGGTGAGTACAGGTAGTGGGGATCGAGCGTGGAGTAGTCCTCATCGTAGACCGGCTGACCATGGACATACTTGTCAACGGCGTTCCAAATGGGATCAAAATCAGATCCCGTGGTCCCGGCTGGGGACCACACTACGGCAGCAAATACCATAACGCCAGCAACGAAATAGAGCACCCGGACGGCCGGAACACGCCAATCAGGGTCAGAGGCCGGGGGAAGTAGGTTCTTCAACAAGTTCATCGCTAGGTAGCGTACCACCGTACATTTGGCGCTCTAGCCCGTCACTCAACATGACGGCGAACGTGTTGGTGAGATGCGAAGAATCGCGGTACACCATCACGTTGCCGATCACGCCAGGGCAACGCTCTGGACCACACATGGCGTTTGTCAGGTCAAGGTGAGTGACATCCAACCCAGCCAGTGCGCTCACGGCAGGGTTCTCAGCCAACAGTGAGTCGTCTCGCTCCACGCCGCAATCAAGCAGGGGATCGCCTGCAACGTATCCACCCGCAGCCACGCAGTCACGCACATCTAAGGGGCCTGCCGAGGTGTGCGGCCAGGGCGTGTCGCGCAAACCCCACACTCGCATGCCCGCACTGTTGAGGCGTTCGACCACCGTGCGGAGTCCCTCGGGAGTCTGCTCGGGCCCCATGGTTCCTGGCGCTGGCTGGGTAGAAATGAGAAAGGTGCCTTCCGTAGCTGGATTGGCCTCCATGTATTCCAAAGCAGCCTCGGTCCAGGCGGCGCACTCCGGGTAGTCGTGTCCGTCGGAGCGCTTAGGCTCACCGCCTGGGAAGCAGCCCATCTTCAGCAGCGGAACAATTCGAATCCCCTGGTCACGACCCACGATATCCAAGGTCGTCAATATATGGTCCGCATGTGAATTTCCAAACAGGTACATCGTACGAGCGGATTCCAGGTCACCGTATGCGCACGGTATATCCTCAGTGTTTCGCTGATGCGTCAGAATCGGCTCTTCATGTTCAAAAAGTGCCGTGCAGCCATCGGCGTGCGAGGCCGGGTAGAAAGACTCAATAGGGTTGAGAGCATTCGGCACCGGGTCACGCGGCGGCACCTCAACACCGTTTAGGAGAGCATCGGGGCCGGGATAGTCAATAGTGTCGCTCTCGCTAATGCTCGCGGTTGAATCCGAAACCGCAGGAGGCTGCGCCCACGCGGCCAGTGCTATAGCTGAGACGGTTAGCGCCGCGATACCTGCCGTCGCACCCTTTTCTACACCGACTAACCTCCCTGGCGCCCAAGAGCGCTCTCCGGGTTTAGTTTTCTGCCGAGTCGGCACCTCCACGTAGCTCAGCGTGAGCCAGGCAAGCACCACCGAGAGGGCAATGACGCCGGCACCCGCCGCAAGTCCACGGGTAGTGCCAACAGCAGCGAGAATGCCCATACCATCGCGGTTGGACTCTCCCCCACTGAGTAGATAGGTAACCAACACCAACAATGGCCAGTGCCACAAGTAAAGACTGTAAGAAATTCGACCTAAGAATTGGAATGGTGCGGTGGTCAGAAGCCGACCGAGACGCGAGGAAGGTCCCGCGACGATAATGAGAGCCGCGCCCGCAAGCGGCATCAGCGTCGCAGGGCCGGGGAACTGCTGGGCGCCGTCCATGACTACTCCGGTGGCCAGGATGAGCGCTAGGCCAACAAGACTCCAGTCAGTCTTCCGATGACCGGCCCCAGCAGTTCCAGACATGCGGTGGGTTCCCGGTTGTGTCAGCCACAGCCCCAGCAGCCCGCCGAGGCCAATCTCCCAGAAACGGCTGAGCGGCGAGTAATAATTTGTACCTTGGTCAACACCATGCAGATACATCGCGTAAAGGAAGCTGGCCAGCGTAGCAATGCCGAGCCCCCAAGGGGCCATGTTTATACCACTGACCAGGGCCTTACCTTCACGGCATCCACAGAGCCGGTACACACCTACGCACAGGAAGATAACCAGTAGGGATCCTAGATAGATTTGCAGCTGGGCTGACATGGACCACAGGTGTTGATACGTACTCACATCTTGACCAATGGCAGCGTAGTCCTGTCCGGCAGCCGATAAAGCGAAGTTTTGGACATAGGCTAACGAGCTCAGCGCTTCTCGGCCTTCTCTTCCCCACCGCGTCGGGGGAAAGACTATTAGGGCTAGGGCCAGCGTGACAGTGACCGTAACCACGAGCGCCGGAAAGAGTCGACGCAGCATCCTGATAACCACTTGGACTGGGGTTAGCCCCCGAGGGTTGAGGGCGTTGCGAATTTGGGGCCCGAAAAAGAAAACACCGCCGATGAGCAGGAAGACATCCACGCCCGCTGAGACCTTGCCCACGAAGACGTGGAAGAACACGACCAGCGCGATGGCCAAGCCGCGCAGGCCGTCAATGTCTGTACGATACGTCGATGATTTCGCCATAGCCCCTAAATCCTAGGACATTCGGGCTCTAAAACCGTCATCGGCATGATGCGTCGGAACGCTGATGCCTTGTGAACTGTGCCCACGATCAATCTCCGGCCAAAGCCTTAAGCGCCGCCAAATGACCATCGAAAGCTGTTTTACCTTCCTCCGTCAGAGCGACCCATACCGAATCTTTAGCGCGGCTGGTGCCGTACTCGCGGAAGCGCGTGACGTAGCCAGCTTTCTCTAATGCACCAAGCTGCTTGGACAGGGAGGCGTCGGAAAGCTCCGTGCGGTCACGCAACATGGCGAATTTCATCTCACGGTTTACTTCCCCACCCTGCGTGGCACCGAAAGCATTGAGTGTGGCGCAAATCTTAAAGCGATTGAGCGGGTGGATTATCGGATCGAGCTCATTCATCGCGGCATCCTATTCAGCGCACCGGTGTGCAACGTCCAAAAGACCGCCAAGGCGCACAGCACACCTGCGATGCACGAGGCAATAACGTGTCCTTCAACGAAAGGGTTGAAGAGAGCCGGCAGTATCATAAATCCCAATCCTGCGTAGTAGCGCCAGGTCACGCTCCGGGAGGCGTGCGGATCAACCTTCTGGCGCATTGAATCCCTCACCCCCGTGCGATAAAAGAAGGCAAGACTGACCAATAACCCGAGCACAAGAAGAAGTCCGCCAACGGGGACGATCGGATGAACGTCATCCTTGATCCACATATAGGCAAACCACGCACCGTACGCAGCTGATGCTAACAGGCTCAGCCAGACAGGCGGCCGTTTCGCTGCGGCCAGCCGTTGTTGCTCCTCAAATGCGAGTGCGTCCCGAACATCCTGATCAGACAAAACTAAAGCTCCCCTCCTGCGGCACCGAAGTCATTGTTTTCCATTACAGAAAACAACTTACTTTACGCAATGGAAAACAACAAGATCTTGTATATAGTCGCAGGCTGGGAGCGTAGAAACGCGCTAACAACGCCTAGTTCAGCGGGTTAACGCCAGCGCCAAACCACCAGATAGCGACCAGCGCGGCCACGCCAATGACGACGAAAATCCAGGACGTTGCCAGCGGGCGGCGAGTCCAGGAGCGATTGAAGTCCAAGGAGATGAATCCCGGGCCGGTGAACTGCAGGGCCACCGCGATAACGAAGAGGACGAGACCCAGCCAGACACTCTCATTCCACGCGAAGACATCCAACCCGGCACCGGAGGCGTTGAGGCCGTGGATAGCGGAGAAGCCCGTGACGATAAGGCCGAACATAGCGGCCAGCGGTGTCACCAGGCCGAGAAGCAGGAAGGCTCCGGCAATGAGCTGAACAGTCGGCACACCGATGGCCAAGGCTGCAGCCATGGTGTACTCGCCGAACTCCTTCTCCAAGCCGGACAGTCCCTCGTTACCGCCGAGCTTAAAGAAGGTCGAAGCACCCGCCACGAGCAGGTAAACGCTGAGCGCTAGGCGCACGAAGAGCAGACCGAAGTCGATGGTGCCACGGCGTGCCGGCTCCGGCTTCTCTTCCACGGCTGCAGCCTCGGAGTCCACGGCGGGGTCGGCAACAGCAACCGTGCTTGGTACCTCTTCATAGCTCTCAGTTGCCACAGGTTCAGTTGTGGTATCAGCGGCTGCGGTTGCCGATACCGGCATAGCAGTTGTCTCCGCTTCGGACTCTGTCGTCGCCTCAGCGCGCGGGAAGGCGGTGGTCTCGGTTTCTGCTGCAGCACTGTCGAAAGACAGGGAGCCACGGGAGGCGCTCTCAAAGGTTTCGGTCTTGGCTTCAGGCTCTGCTTCAACGGCAGGCTCCTCGGCCTTCTTGGGCTTAATCACTTGCGGCTCGGCACGTCCGGGACGCTGGAAGAGGCTGCTCTTCTTCGGCTTATCGGTAGCTTCTTCTTTAGACGTGCTGTCCTTCACGGAGTCTTTCCCCGTGTAGGTCGGGATATCGTCATCAAAGTCGGTGGCTTTATCAGGAGTTTTATCGCTCATACCTCCAACTTAAGGCAGCACAGCCCCCTTATGGTGCATCTTTATCGGCGCGGCGCGAAGCTAAAACTGCACGGCCTGCGTCTAAGACATCCGCCGTGAGGTCCGCAAGCAACTCCGACTCCAGGCGCCAGCGCTGCCAGTAGAGGTCAATGTCAAGCGGGAAGTCGTCGAGAAGCACCAGCTCCCCGGTCTCCAGCAAGGGCTGTGCCTGCAGGCGCGGCACTAAGCCCCATCCCAGGCCATAGCGCACTGCTTCGACATAACTCTCCGAAGAAGGAATCTGGGACACCCGCGCACGCAGAACATGGGAATCAATGAAGCGCTCGCGCATGGCGTCATCCAAGGTGGCGTCGTTCGGACCGAAGCCCACGATGGGCAGGGTCTCCCAGTCCTCGAAAGTCTCCGCCAGAGCGGGCGCGGCGACGGCAAAGTAGCGCATGGTACCGAGGTACGTGGATTCACAACCTGAGACCGGGGTTTGCTCGCGCGTAACCGCGCCCAGCACATCACCCCGGCGCAACATGGCGAGTGTACGGGCTTCATCTTCGATGCGGATGCGCAGCGCCGCCTCACCGCGCTCGGCGGTGCTCTGGATTACAGGGCGGAACCACGTGGCCAGGGAATCCGAGTTGATAGCAACGGTGAGTGGAACGCGGGACAGGCGCTCGGTCAGCCGCGCATCCGCCTCAGCTTGGACCAGCGCCATGCGCCGTGCTGCTTGGGCGACGATCTCCCCTGCTTCAGTCACGGTGACCGGAGTGCCGCGGCGCAGAAGGATGCGGCCGGTCGAAACTTCCAGCGCTTTGATGCGCTGACTGACGGCCGAAGGAGTGATTCCCAACACAGCCGCAGCCCCCTCGAAGGATCCTTCATCGATGATGGCCAGCAACGTTTCGGTATGGAGCGGATTCATGAAGCTATATTAAACCAGCTGTAGAACATTTAACTAGACTTCATATGGCGCTATGCGCAGACTAGAAGCCATGTCAGTATTGCTTGCAGGATTTGCGCTAGGTCTATCCCTCATCATCGCCATCGGACCGCAGAATGCCTACATCATCAAGATGGGCATTAAACGCGATCATGTCGGCGCCATCCTGTTGGCTTGCTTGCTTTCCGACGTCATCCTCATCACCGGCGGCACCGCCGGAGTCGGCGTCCTCGTCGAGCGCTTCCCCACCGCGCTCGTCGTGGTCAAGTATTTAGGCGCGGCCTACCTCATCTACTTTGGGTTCACGTGCTTCCGCGACGCGTTTAAGAAGGAACAGGACTCACTGGTCATTGAGGAAACCGCACCAGTGGCGCAGGTCGTTGAAGACAACTCGGGCAATTCGGGAGCTTCAGGAACCTCCGTACTCACCAAAATTCGCCCCCGCGTGCGCTCGAATTCCTGGGTCAAGCCGGTCCTCGGTGCGTTGGCGCTGACCTGGCTCAATCCCTTGGCCTACGTCGACGCGCTGGTCATGCTGGGCTCCATTGCGAACCAATATGGCGACCAGCGCTGGGTCTTCGCAGGCGGCGCGATTTTGGCCAGCTCCGTCTGGTTCCCCTCCCTGGGCTTTGGTGCCTGGAAACTTTCCCACGTGCTGGCCAAGCCGACGACGTGGCGCGTAGTCAACATCGTCATCGGCTGTGTCATGCTTGCGCTGACGGCAAAGCTCCTGCTCTTCTAATCTTTCTTTGATTCTTCTGGGAGCTCTTCGTCTTCGGCAGGGTCTCCCACCGCGCCGGTCTCCTCGACCCAGGCCTTAATTTCTTCGTCGCTGCGGTCCTGCTCCACGCCCTCGCGCTCAGTGTAGTAGGAGTGATCGTTGCGGTTTTCCTCCCAGCCTTCCCTGTCGAAGTCTAGGTCTTCATCCGAGTCTAATTCGTCAACCACATCGGAGACGAGGTCCTCGTAGAGGGCTTCATCATCCATGTTGGAATCAGCGATCTGCTGGCCGATCTCGTCGTCGTAACGAGCTGCGTCGTACTCCGAATCGGGGTGCAGCTTGAGGTGCAACAGGGCGCGGATGCGCTCACGGCGCAGCCCCTCGTCCTTGATCTTGCCCAGGGAGCGCAGCCAGCCAATAACCAGGATGGCCACGAGGACGATGCCCATGTAACCCAGTACTGGGTAGACATACTGCATCAGTGCCTTGAAACCGGCAAAGGACACGGCGAAGCCAGCGAGGCAGCCTACGATGAAGATGATGCGGTACTTCGATTCCTTGCCAGAGGACAAACGCTTACCCAGCGCGTAAAACATACCGATGGCCGTGTTGAAAATCATCAGGTAAATGATGATGGCCATAATGACGCCGAGTGTTGGGTGGATATTGTCTACCAGGGTCAGCATCGGAATATCGGAATCGCCCACGCTCTCTGCGTTCATGAGCAGCGAGAAACCGGCGATGGCCATGAGTACCGCGTAAACCGCGCCGCCCACGATGCCGCCGACGCCCGCCTCGCGCGGGCTGATATTATCGCCGCCGATCACCAGGGACATCGATACAGCCAGGATGAGGGCTAGGCCGTTGTAGTTCAGCGCGGAGATAAGCCAGTGCGGGATTGGGGATTCAATCGCTTCGGATGCAGTAATTGCAGCGTCGACACTGTCCGGCATATGCAGCAGTGTATAAGCGCCGGCGAAGAGCACCGCGATGATGATGGTCGGCGTAAGAAGGCCAATGACCTGGGAAACCTTATCAACATCGAACATGCCCGTGATCAGAACCAGGACGAGCATGAGCAAGGAACCAACCCAGGCAGGCCAGCCGAACTGTTGCTGCATGTTGGAACCGGCACCGGCCAGCATGACAAAGCCCACCGCAAAGAGCGTAAGGATCACTGCGACATCCAGAATGCGCGAAATGATCGGGTGGGTGATGTTCCGAAACACTTGGTTGTGCTCGCTGGCGTGGAAATAGCTTCCCAGCTGGAGGAAGACCGTGCCGGCGAGGGTCATGACTAGGCCGGCGACCAAAATTCCCCACATGCCAGGAATACCGAAGGACGTAAAGTACTGGACGACTTCCTGCCCCGTGGCAAAGCCCGCACCAACAAGCAAGCCAATAAAGGACAAAGCGAGGCCCATAACGTTTTTATAAGACACGTTTTCCTATCTGCTTTCTATTTTCTTCTTCTTATGCTTAATGACTAGTGCATAAAAACGCGTCATACTTTGACATAAGTATGACGGTACATAGTCTCTACCTTACGCCACGCTGATAGGAAAACATGTGTGCGGCTGTAGAGAGCTTGCTCCAACAACCGCTAAAGCATGAGACGGCTCACCTCTTAGTGCTCAGCGAACGTCGCTGTGTCAATGACGAAACGGAACTTCACATCACCCGCCACGACTCGCTCGTAGGCGGCATCAACCTCGTCGACGCCCACCTTCTCGATCACCGCGCCCAAGCCGTGCTCAGCACAAAAGTCCAGCATCTCCTGGGTTTCCGCGATGCCGCCGATATTGTTACCCGTGAGCACCTTGCCGCCGCCGACTAAGCGGTTGAGGCGCAGTGGTAAGGCCTCTGGCGGCAGACCCACCACCGACATGATGCCGCGGGGTTTGAGCATTCGCAGGTAGTCCTCGAGGCTGTACTCTGCGGAAATGGTCGAGAGAATAAAATCGAACTCCCCGCGATGCTTCCTGAAGAAGTCCTCTTCTTCGGTGGTGGCCAAGGTACGGCTCGCTCCAAGCTCTGCAGCTTCTTCAGCCTTGCGAGAAGTGCGCGAGATGACCGTGACCTCCGCGCCCTTCGCGGCAGCGATCTGCACGCCCATGTGCCCCAGGCCGCCCAGGCCTACGACGGCCACCTTTTGACTTTCCTTCACATCCCAGCGCGCCAACGTCGAGTACGTGGTGATACCGGCGCAGAGCAGGGGTGCCGCTACGTCGAAGTCGAGTGCATCGGGGATGCGCAAAACGAAGTCTTGGTTCACCACGATTTTTTCGGCGTAGCCGCCTTGGGTGATGGTGTCATCAACGTCGGTGGAATTATAGGTCCCCACGCCACCATTGAGGCAGTTTTGCTCCATTCCGGCTTGGCACTGCTCGCACTCGCCGCAGGAATTGACCAGGCAGCCCACGCCAACGCGGTCACCCACCTTAAATTTGGTGACCTTCTCCCCCACGGCGGAGACCACGCCGGCGATCTCATGGCCGACGGTCAGCGGAAAGTGCGCTTCGCCCCACTCGTTGCGGATGGTGTGGATATCCGAGTGGCAGATTCCTGCGGCCTTAATGTCGATGACGACGTCATCGGCGCGCGGCTCGCGGCGCTGGATGGTCACGACCTCGAAGGGCTCGTTCGGGCCGGTCTTCTGCAGGGCTTTGGTAGAAAAAGTCATGGCGACCACGGTACCCCGCAGCCGCCTGACCTCGCCTAATGGAAATCTCTACCGACTAGGAGAGCTTCTTCGCAATCAGCTTGTTGACCTGTCCCGGGTCAGCCTTACCTTGGGTGGCCTTCATGACCGCGCCCACGATAGCGCCGGTGACCTTCTTGTTGCCGGCCTTGTATTTCTCCACGATGTCCGGGTTAGCGGCCAGGGCATCGCCGACGGCCTTCTCAATCGCGCCGTCATCGCGCACGACCTCGAGCCCGCGCTTGGCGACGACCTCGTCGACGTCCCCCTCACCGGCCAGCACGCCGTCGACCGCCTGGCGAGCCAGCTTGGTGGTCAGTTTGCCTTCCTTAACCAACTCGACAACGCGAGCAACCTGCGCCGGGGTGATGTCGAGAGCACTCAGCTCAACGCCGGCCTCATTGGCCTTACCAGTCAGGTAAGAAACCCACCAGGAGCGCGCCTCATCCGGGGTGGTTCCGGCTTCCACAGTTTCGATGATGAGATCAAGCGCGCCAGCGTTGACCAAGTCACGCATCTCCTCATCCTTGAGGCCCCACTCCTCTTGGATACGGGCGCGGCGAATCCACGGCATCTCCGGCAGGGTCTGGCGGATTTCTTCGACCCACTCGCGGGAAACAATCACCGGAGGCAGATCCGGGTCATTGAAGTAGCGGTAGTCCTCCGCGGTCTCCTTCGGGCGGCCCTTCGAGGTGGAGCCATCCGTTTCCTGGTAGTGGCGGGTTTCCTGGATGATCTCGCCACCGTCGACAAGCACCTGCGCCTGGCGCTGCATCTCAAAGCGCACCGCCTGCTCAACCGAGCGCAAGGAGTTGATGTTCTTGGTTTCGGTACGGGTGCCGAACTCCTCCTGGCCCACCGGGCGCAGCGAGACGTTGGAGTCAACGCGCATCGAGCCCTGATCCATGCGGGCATCAGAAACGCCGAGAGCGGCGACGAGCTCACGCAGCGCCGTCACGTAGGCGCGCGCTACCTCGGGAGCACGCTCGCCGGCACCCATAATTGGCTTGGTCACAATCTCAATGAGGGGAATGCCCGCGCGGTTACAATCCACCAGCGAGGAGGTTGCGCCGTGGATACGGCCATCGGCGCCACCCAAGTGGGTGAGCTTGCCGGTGTCCTCCTCCATGTGGGCACGTTCAATCTCTACGCGCCACTCGGTGCCGTCGTCGAGGACGACGTCGAGATAGCCATCATAAGCAATCGGCTCATCGTACTGGGAAATCTGGTAGTTCTTCGGCTGGTCCGGGTAGAAGTAATTCTTGCGGGCAAAGCGCGAAGACTCCGCAATCTTGCAGTTCAGCGCCAGGCCAATCTTGATGGCGCCTTCCACGCCCTTGGAGTTCACCACGGGCAAGGCGCCTGGCAGACCGAGAGACACCGGGTCCACGTTGGAGTTGGGGGCTGCGTTGAAGTTCGTGGGTGAGGTGGAGAACATCTTGGTCTCCGTATTGAGCTCCACGTGAACTTCCATGCCCATAACGGGATCGAACTTTTCAAGGACCTCGTCATAGTCCATCAGGTCATACATCGCAGCAGTCATGCGTGCCATCTTAGTATGTCAGCGCGACACCGTGCGCAACCGCCTAACCCAACAAGGTGATGCCGTGGGTAATGAGAATTTTGGCAATCATCGCCGCCGGATAGACCATGGCATATCCCAAGGAAACTCGCTGGTCAGTATTGGTGCGGTTGTTAACGAAAGCCAACACCGCCGGCTGCGTTTGTGCGCCAGCCATGGCCCCCGCGGTCTTTGTAGCACCAACGTGCAGGAAACGCCGCATCACAAAGGCGAACCCGGTGGCCACCAGCGTGGTGATGATTGCGCCGAGCAGGAGAATTTTCCACCACGAACCACCCGTAAAGGCGCCGGCAATCTCCCCACCCGCATTCGTTCCGGCCTGCGCCAGGAAGAGCAGCAGGCCTAACTCGGAAAGAATCGTGTTGGCCGAGTGCGGCAGTGCGGTGACCGTGTTGCCGATGCGCCCGATGCGCGCCATGATCAGCGCCACGATGAGGACGCCCGCGGCAGCGCCGAGGCTAAAGGAAGAACCTCCCGGTAGAGGGATCTCGAGGTGGCCCACGAAAACCCCGAGAGCCATGCCTAGGCCGAGGGAGACCGGGTTGATATCCGTCAGGCCTTGGGAGGAATCACCGAGAAAAGCAGAAATCTCCCGCAGAGACTTCTTTGAACCGACGACGCGCACGCGGTCCCCCAGCTCTACGATGTGTTCGGGGATTGCGACCTGGTCGTTATCGGCCCGGCGAACACGCGAGATTCGTGCGCCCCAACGATCCGCCAATTGGTTATTCAGCTCCGCGATGGTCAGACCGGCCAAGTTGTGCTCCGACACAGTGATGCGGCGAAAATCTAGCTCGTGGCGGTCATCGTTGAGAATCTGTGGCGACTCACGCCCAGCGTCCTCAATAATGTTGTCGAGGTCCTCGGGGGCGCCGACAAGCGTGACGACATCCCCCGGGTGTAGCACATCAAAAAACTTCGGCAGGACGATCACATTGCTGCCTACTCGGCGTAAACGGGTGACCTGCACTTCCCCATTGCCAATGTCCGCGAGCTCTGCAACGGAGGTCTCACGCAGAATCTGCATGTGCTGGCGCGTGACGGGTGACAGGGTGTCGTCGTCATTACCGGCGTCGCGAAGCACCAGCACAGTCGCCGCGAGCATACCGATGACGCCAAACAGATAAGACACCGCATAACCCACCGTTGCTGAGCCCGGATCGCCCGTAGCCTCCGAGGCCGCCGCCAAAGCAGGGGTATTTGTCACCGCGCCAGCGAAGGTACCGGCGATAGTGGCACTCGACAACCCAAAGACATAGGTCCCCAGCCCCCAAGCAGCGAGGGCGGCGACGATAAAGACCGCGATCATGGAAAGCACGGGGCCAGTCGCAGTTTTCAGCGACTTGAAGAAGGACACGCCGGAGTTGTTGCCAATGCCAAAGGCAAAGAGCACCAAGCCAAACATACCCAAAATGGGAGGAACGGAAGCTTCGACGCCGACGGCGGAGGCAGCGGCCGAGAAAGCGATGCCCAAGAAGAGCACGGCTGCCGCGCCCAAGCTGATGCCCCGTGTCTTAATACCGCCGAGGGCCATGCCGAGGCCAATCAGCAGGAACACCAAGAGAACCGGCTGATCAGCCAGGAAAGCTAATACGCTTGTCATAATTCCTTTATTAACTAAGGGTGAGCCCTAGTGGTGTTTAACCAAAGAGGGCTTGAGCGTTGGCATAACGCTTGGCAGGAACCACCTTCAGCTTGCCCACGGCCTCCTCGAGCGGCACGAGGTCGATGTTTTCGCCGTGCAAGGCCACGCACATTCCGGACTGTCCATTGTGCGCGGCGCGGGCAGCATGGGTGCCATAACGGGTTGCCAGCACGCGGTCATAGGCAGTTGGCGTACCACCACGCTGGATGTGGCCGAGGACGGTAGTGCGCACGTCGTAGCCGGTGCGCTTCTTGATCTCATCACCGATGACCTGGCCAATTCCGTTGAAGGTCTGGTGGCCGAACTGGTCCACGCCGCCTTCTTCGAAGTCCATGGTGCCTTCCTTGGGCAGAGCGCCCTCAGCAACGCAGACGATGCCGTACTTCTCACCCATCTGGAAGCGGCGCTCCATTGCCTTGGTGATATCTGCGATATCGAATGGAACCTCAGGGATCACCGTGTAGTGCGCACCACCAGCCATGCCAGCATGCAGTGCGATCCAACCGACGTGGCGGCCCATGACCTCCACGATGAGGATGCGGTCGTGGGATTCAGCGGTGGTGTGGAGGCGATCGATCGCATCGGTTGCGACGGAGACTGCGGTGTCGAAACCGAAGGTGTAGTCCGTTGCATTGACGTCATTATCGATGGTCTTCGGCACGCCGACGACTGGAATGCCATTATCAGACAGCCACTTGGCACCCTTCAGCGTTCCCTCACCGCCAATGGCGATGAGCGCATCGACCTCCGCATCAGCCATGTTGGCCTTGATGGTGTCCAGCCCAGCCTTGAACTTATCTGGGTGGAGGCGGCCGGTACCAAGGATGGTTCCGCCGCGCAGAAGGATGCGGTCGATCTCAGCGTCGTCATAAAGGTCTCGGCGACGGTCTTCCATGAGACCAACCCAGCCGTCCTCGTAGCCGACGACCGTATCGCCGAACTCGTTGGATGCGGTGCGAACGACCGCGCGGATAACAGCATTCAGACCGGGGCAATCACCACCGGATGTCAGTACAGCAAGACGCATGACATCCAATCTACTCGCTTCCCTATAGGCTCGCAGTTTCCGCTACCGCATGCAGGGTGTCGCGGAAGAAGAGCGAAGCCACACACCCCGCCGATAGCATCGCAACGATGACCACGAGGGAATCCGCGGCCCCCGCTACCTGCATAACCGCGGAAACAGCGGCCACGCCGATGACCGAACCAACCTGCCGAGAAGTGTTATAGACGCCGGATGCCGCGCCCATGAGATCTGCGTCAATATCACGCATCGTCGTCGCGGCGTTGGAACCCCAGATGAAGGACTGCCCCGCCCCCAGCGCCGCGCAGGGCAGGCACAACCACCAGGCCGACACTTCGGCGTGCATGAGGAACCACAGCGCGAGGAAGGTTGCAATCAGGATGCCGAATCCCGCGACCGCCAGACGCCGTGGGTGCAGCTTATCCGCCAGAATGCCCGCCAAGGGCGACACGCACAGAGAGACCAGCGCCATAGGTGTAACGATGAGCCCGGCATCCCGCGCCGACATGTCCTGCTCGACCTGCAGCCACATCATGATTGGAATCATCATCGACGCCGCCATAAAGCCCATGGACACGATGGCCACTGAACCTGCGGAGTAGTTGCGGTCATTAAACAGCACGAGCGGTACGAGCGCCGCCTTTCCCCGCGATGATTGCAAGCGCACGAAGATGTAGATGCCCACCACACCAGCAAGGAGCAGGGCCCAAATCCACCACGGCCAGCCCGTCTCTGGGCCCTGCTGCACTGCGAACACAAAGCACGTTAACGCGATAAACGACGCCCCCACCGACACAAAGTCAATCTTCCCCGTCGCCGTCGGCAAGGAAGGAACCCACAGACCGGATAAGACGATTGCAGCGACGACGAAAGGTATATGGATCCAAAACACCGCCTGCCACCCGAAGGCGGCGACAACGAAGCCACCCAAGAGCGGTCCGGCAAGCGTGGCCAAAGACCCAACCACTCCCCAAACGCCGAGCGCACGGCCGCGCCGCTCGCGGGCAAAGATACGGTTGATGACGGCCATAGTCTGCGGCATTTGAATCGACGCGCCGAAACCTTGCAGGGCTCTTGCTGCGATAAGAAACTCCACCGAGGGCGCTAGCGCGCACAGCAGCGCGCCGATACCAAAGAGCCCGACGCCCAACTGGAACATGTTCTTCTGACCGTAAATATCGCCGAGGCGGCCGGTAAACAACAGCGGCACGACCACGGCGAGCAGATAGATGGCGGAGACCCACAGCACCTGGTTGACATCGGCGCGGAACTCACGGCGGACGTCGGGAAGCGCAACGGCAATCATCGATTGGTCGAGCAACGACATGAAGAAGCCCAGTGACAGCGCGGCCATGGCGAGCCAAGCCTGCTTCTCCGACGGCGGCGTTCCTGCGAGTTTCATGCAGCGAAGTCTAGCCACCGCACACTCACGCGGCCTAAACTGAAGCGCATGGGAATGATTGATATCAAGAAACCACAGGATGTATCAACGGCGGCGACCGTCACGCTAGGCCTTATCGGCGGGTGGCTCACCGCCCGGGAGACAGGCATTCGCCCGCTTGGCGGCGTGGTGCTTGCCGCCGCTGGCGTCTGGGCGGGCCGCAGCTGGTGGGCGAAAACGAACCCAGCCACTACCGCTGGCTTGGCAGCTCTATACACCGGCGCTTTCGGCCTCTCCCACCCGCTGGCTAAGAAGATGGGCTCCTGGCCGGCAGTGCTGACCGTCACCGCCGCAAGTGCTGGCGCTGCCTACGCGCTTTCCGACGCCAAGTAGATCCATTCCACGCCCCTTCGCGCGGTCTTTGACGGCCGGAGGGGCGTTTCACGTTTGTGCACAGGCAGACACCACCCACATCCGTTAAGTATCGAATATCTAGGCGAAATGCTCAGCCGCTACCCCCGTTTATAGTAACGACTTGACATGAATTTAGCGCTAACTATGGCTATGTGTGGCGGTGGCCGCTAGGATTATGTTTAGAACATTTCTTCTAACTCATGTTGATCTCGGGGGAGACCATGACCACTACTGCTACACGCCCGCCTACCTTTTTCTTTTCCACCACCAACCCTAATAATCCACATGCGATGGCTCGTGCTCAAGCCCGGAGAGCCACCTATAAAACCTGGGTCGGGGCCATGCCCAGCCTCGACGCCGATATCAACACCACCGCACTATCCCTAGT
>NZ_JASOLS010000310.1:0-230 GCF_030215295.1 Corynebacterium sp. UMB6689
TCAACCAAAAACTGCGGGTGGGATCCGCCCTTTTGCAGGTGTCGGTGCCGCGCACGCCCTGCCGCACTTTCGCGGTATGGCTCAACGAGCGCGGCTGGGTGAAAACCTTTACCGAACGCGGCGACTGTGGCTGCTACTTCCGTGTCCTAACGGCGGGCACAATCTGCCCCGGAGATCAGATCCATTTCGAGCCCTCCCCTACCCATGGCATTACAATGGGGCAAGCATTC
>NZ_JASOLS010000311.1:0-230 GCF_030215295.1 Corynebacterium sp. UMB6689
TTTTTGGATTTTATTCCTCAGTCAAAATGGTATGTCTTTACTGCAAATTGGGCTGTTAGAGAGTATTTTTCATGCAACAGGCATTGTTTTTGAAATTCCGTCAGGCATGTTGGCAGATCGATTTTCTTATAAGACCAATCTGTACGTAAGCCGCTTGACTAGCATTTTATCATCTATTTTAATGTTGACAGGGCAAGGGAATTTTTGGATATATACAATGGCAATGATAA
>NZ_JASOLS010000312.1:0-230 GCF_030215295.1 Corynebacterium sp. UMB6689
TTACCCCCTTGACAAAATGATCTCACCTGAAAAAGCTTATCAAAATAGGCCTGGCTTCCAGTAAAATTCTCTTCATGTGCCTTTGCATTTTTACATACACAATATAATGTGGATATTTACTTGTTAACCACTATATCTTGTGCTAATTTATTCTATGCCAGATCGCATGCATGTAGTCCTGGAAAATTTTAATTGAAAAGTGGGATAGAAATCATGACAAAAAATTATTA
>NZ_JASOLS010000313.1:0-229 GCF_030215295.1 Corynebacterium sp. UMB6689
TGTCCGCTTGCCCCAAGACTATGATGATGAAATTGGTGACCTCAGCCGGGACTTTAACCGGATGGCGGCGTCTCTTGAAGGTTCGATTGAGGAGATTAACCGCCAGGAAAATATTCGCCGGCAATTTATGTTAGACGTGGCGCACGAAATGCGGACGCCACTAACCACCATGAACGGCCTCTTAGAAGGCTTGCGCTATGGCCTAATCCCAGAAAAACATTTCGACCGA
>NZ_JASOLS010000314.1:0-229 GCF_030215295.1 Corynebacterium sp. UMB6689
GAATTTGTTACTATGCGTTAAGTTTGCTTCATGTTTTGAATCTAGCTGGGAGAAAATCCCAGCTTTTTTTATGTATGTTACGTTTCTAATTATATTGGTACGTGTTCCAGCCACAGGACGAACGTCCATTTCAAAAACTTCCAACGCTCAGAATAGCTGAGCTTATGGCAGTTTTCTCCAATGATTTCGTCCTTTTTTTGTGACTGTCACACTCTTCTCTTAAAATTTT
>NZ_JASOLS010000315.1:0-229 GCF_030215295.1 Corynebacterium sp. UMB6689
TCCTCGCTTTGCAGGAGTGAGTTAATTACTTATTTGCTTCATCGATTTCATAAATTAATGTTATTATAAAGGACATTTATTTATTGTCAATCTTTATTTTTATTTTTCTTTAAGTTTAATCCTAAAATGAATAAGAATCAAGTCTTTAAACGAAGAGCGTCTTAATTTCTAAGTAGTCAGCAATTCCGTAAGGACCTTTTTCCCGACCGAGACCGGATTCTTTATAACC
>NZ_JASOLS010000316.1:0-228 GCF_030215295.1 Corynebacterium sp. UMB6689
TGGCTTGTCTAGCGGCTATTAAGGGTTATGATGGCGACTTCTTCCTCAACGAAGTGGTCAGTGAGGCTGACTTGAAAGCCCTGCGTGAATACGGTATGACCATTCATCCTCTCAGCGATCCTGACAAAGTCACTGAGCAAAGACAAGCTGCCATTGAAAGTGGCCAAAAAGAAGAAACACTCTTGCTTCATCCTGATAGTGACTATGCCTGCTCGGTGGTCCACCAGC
>NZ_JASOLS010000317.1:0-228 GCF_030215295.1 Corynebacterium sp. UMB6689
TGGTTGCCAGTCCTGCGGGTTTATCCACTGCTATCCAGTTCTCGGTTTGCGCTAGCACTGGAATTTTGATTGGAGTAGCGACCTCGTCTGCCACAGGGCGGTAGAAATACACCCCCTGCCTTATCAGTTCCGAGGGCGAATCCGCCCCAAGTGCAGCGCCTGCGGAATTGACGAAGGCGCCTTGGGCGAACAGTTTCTTAAGCTCGTTGGCATCGAGTTTTTCGTATC
>NZ_JASOLS010000318.1:0-228 GCF_030215295.1 Corynebacterium sp. UMB6689
GGCTAGCGCTAAGACCCAAGCTATGGTTGCCACCTACCTGGTATCCTTCTCCAACTTCGGAACCATGGGGATTACCCTCGGCGCCATCAAGGGCATTAGTGAGAAGCAATCCAAGGTCCTTTCCCAATCTTTAGTTAAGGTCCTCTTGGGTTCAATTCTCTCTTCCCTACTCGTAGCCAGCGTAGTCGGTCTCTTCTTCTAAAAGTAAAATAAAGCACAGTAAAAGCG
>NZ_JASOLS010000319.1:0-228 GCF_030215295.1 Corynebacterium sp. UMB6689
ACCGACAGCGTGAGCGCGGCGTTGATTTTATCGGCCACCGCCAAATTGCCCAGGGTATTCGGGTTATTCCATTCCAGCACCGCCAGGAAAACCGCGCCGAGCACCGCCAAGCTGATATAGGTCACCAGCGTGATTTTCGTGGTCACAGACCATTTGCGCGGGCGGGCACGATGACGCCACATATCCAAGACCACCGGGAAGCCAATGGCCCCGGCAACAGTCCCCAAA
>NZ_JASOLS010000031.1:0-21380 GCF_030215295.1 Corynebacterium sp. UMB6689
CACTAGTGGCACAACTCTGACCAGCGAGTATCCGGTTCCCGCTGGTAGGCGATTCCCGCGAAACTTATGAGCTGGGTAAAGAATCCGCTGGACGCAACTGCCTAAACCGCGTTTATCTGAAGATTCCCGTTGGCCTGTGTGCAGTGGTCAACGGGAATCTTTTGTTTTGTGATGTTCGCGCACAAACGGGCACATTCCCACATCCGAGAGTAGGGTTGAGGCCATGGGTTTCTCTACGCCAAGCTATGACCTTAATGACCTCTTCGCCCGCATCGATCGCGGTGATATTCAGCTTCCCGATTTCCAGCGCTCCTATTCTTGGGACGAGGACCGCATCCGATCGTTGATCGTCACTGTCCTGCGCGGCTACCCGCTCGGCGCATTTATGGCCTTGGATACCCGCAACGAGGCTATGCGCTTTCGGCCGCGGCCGCTCGCAGGTGCGCCCAATACCGGGGTAAACCCCGGTCTGCTTCTGCTCGATGGTCAGCAGAGGTTGACCACTCTGTACCACTGCTTCCGTGGCGAGGGTTTTGTCGATACCACTGATTTTCGTTCCAAGAAGGTTTCCCGCAAGTACTTTGTAGACTTGCATAAGGCGACCTCCGAGGACATCATGCCGGATGAGGCCGTCTTCGCGATCAACCAACACGGCGAGCTGCGCTCCCACTTCGCGCCAGAGCTCGAGTCTTCTTTGAACAGCCGTGAGGCCGCCGTGGAAGCATGCTGCATTCCCGTCTCCGCGCTCCTGAGCGAGGAGGGCACTAGCATGCTCTTCGAGCTCGCGGCAGCTAATGACGGCGCCAATCGCGATGTTGTTGCTGCCTTCAACAACCGGATTCTGCGCCCCCTGTCCGGCTACACTGTGCCGATGATCCGTCTTTCTCGTGAGACTGCGCGCGCTGGCATTGGCTCCATCTTCGCGCAGGTGAACTCGGCTGGTTTGCAGATGGATGTCTTCGATCTCCTCACCGCAGTCTTTGCCTCGGAGGACCCGGACTTTCACCTGGCGGAGGATTGGGCGGCCGTCGAGAAGCAGCTGCGTGCCTTCCGAGCGCTCGACGGCATTGGCCGTAATGAGTTCTTGTCGGCAGTGTCTTTGCTGGTGTCGGGGGAGAAGGGCAACGCTGGCGGCCAGCGCGAGGATATCCTGCAGCTCTCGCTGTCGGAGTACCGCAAGGCTTCGCAAACCCTAGTGATTACTTTCCGTGAGGTGGCTGAATTCTTAGCTGAGCGCTGCATCCTATCTTTGGAGCAGGTGCCCTATTCCGAGCAGATCATTCCGCTGGCGGTGATCTTGGCACGTCTGGCGGAGAAGAAGGGCGTGCTGTCGAGCCAGGAATCCTGGGACCGCCTCAACCAGTGGTTCTGGAGCGGCGTCTTTGGTGAGCTCTACGGCTCGTCGGCCGTGAAGCTACGTGCCGCACGCGATGTCGACGAGGTCACCGCATGGGTTGCAGGCGACACCGAGGATATTCCGAAGACCGTCCGTGATGCCTCCTTCCGCGAGTCCCGCCTGTTGTCGGTAGGAGAGCACGACGGAGTGTGGCACGGCCTGTACGCCCTGCTCATGGCTCGTGGCGCAAAGGACTGGCGTACGGGCCGTCCATTTAGCCGCCATAGCTTTGAGGAGCTGCAGCCGGGCTTCTTCCCCGTCTTCCCACTTCGCTGGTGCGAGCGCCACGGCGTCAGCGGCGTGCTGGCAAACTCCGTGCTGAACCGCACTCCGATGGGCAAACGCACCGAGGTTGTCATCGATGGGCATTCGCCCGAGCGCTACCTGCCGCGCGTGCAGTCGAAATCGATCATGGAGGATGCTGAGTTCGATAGCGTGCTGGCCTCCCACGAACTGGAACCAGAGCTGCTGACCGCAAAGACTGTGCACCAGTTCTTTGCTGACCGCCGCGAGCGCTTCGTTGGCATCGTTGAATACGCGCTGAACAAAAAGGTAGTGCGTGACGTGGACGAGGCGAATCTCTCTGGTGGCGAGGAGGGGCCGCAGGCCTTTGCTCGTTAAGATTCCATTTCTACGTGGGCTAAAGGCCGTCTCCGCGGCGCTACTGCTGGGCATGACCGCTCTGGGAGCCGTAGGGTGCTCATCGCTGGGACGCGGTGAGCCCCTCTTGACTCAAGACATCACCGCTCTCCCTGAGTCTGAGATTGATCTGGCTCGCGCGAGCGAGGAAAACCGCCTGCGGCTCATTGATCCTCAATTCGCCGATGAAGTCACCGTTGTTGGGGACCGTTGGGGAATCGATTCGGCACGTTTATTTTTCAAGGAGAGCAATTCGCTGATCCTCGCCGAGGAGACGGATGCTGCGGCCTTGCGCGCAGCGACGTTGAGCGTGTCGCAGCGCGTTCCCATGGTGACCTACGACGATTCGATTCGCCCGCAGATTTCACAACTGCTCAATGACCTTGATGTTGACCGAATCCTGGTTATCGGCAACGTCCCGTGGGCTAGCCAGAGCGGGCAACTCGAGGTCATCCACGACCCAGGAAACACCAAGGCGTTGGGGGAGTACACCGCTTTTCGTTTTGATTCCAAAGTAGTGATGAACCGTGAGCGCATGGTTGATAACATCGCGCGCTTGGATTCCTCTACGAAAACGGAGCTCAAGGCCGCGTGGGAGCCGCTGCCGCAGCATCTTACCAAGGAGAAGATGCCGGCGATTCCCGCGCAAGCGCGCCGTGATGCGCAGATGGCACCGGTAATAGTGGCGACGAAAGATAGCCCCTTAGCCAATGTGGTGAATGCCACCGCATATGGCGGTACGGTGTTCGTGATGGAGGACCCGGATCCGACGGCGACGAAGGCCGGCGCGGCGATTACAGCTGGACTATCAGACGGGCCGATCGTGGCCCTTGGTCCGGAATTCGGTTCAGTGACAGAATTCACGCATAAAATCACTCAGGGCTGGAAAGAATAAACTACACTTCTCGGCATCTCCAATTCTGACTAGTAAAGGAAGTTATGTCGAAGCCGGTCGTTCTTATCGCCGATAAGCTTGCAGAATCCACCGTCGATGCTCTCGGGGACACCGTCGAGGTCCGCTGGGTAGATGGTCCAAATCGTGCGGAGCTGCTCGCCGCGGTGCCGGAGGCTGACGCCCTCCTCGTCCGCTCCGCCACGACTGTGGATGCGGAGGTGCTGGCCGCTGCGGAGAACCTCAAGATTGTGGGCCGCGCTGGTGTCGGTTTGGACAATGTTGATATCCCCGCTGCCACCGAGCGCGGCGTCATGGTTGTCAACGCGCCGACCTCCAACATTCACTCCGCGTGTGAGCAGGCCATCGCACTGCTTCTAGCCACCGCCCGCCAGGTGCCGGCAGCAGATCAGTCTCTGCGTCAGGGGGAGTGGAAGCGTTCCTCCTTCAAGGGCGTCGAGATCTATGGCAAGACCATCGGCATCGTCGGCTTCGGCCACATCGGCCAGCTCTTCGCACAGCGTTTGCTGGCTTTTGAAACCACCGTCATTGCCTATGACCCTTATGCCAACCCGGCTCGCGCAGCAGCGCTGGGTGTAGAGCTGGTGAGCCTTGAGGATCTCATGTCCCGCTCTGATTTCGTGACCATTCACCTGCCTAAGACGCCGGAGACCGCCGGCATGTTTGATGCTGAGCTCTTGGCTAAGGCCAAGAAGGGTCAGATTATTATCAACGCCGCCCGCGGTGGCTTGGTTGATGAGGCAGCGCTGGCAGAGTCCATCAAGTCGGGCCACCACCGCGGCGCGGGCTTCGACGTGTATGCTTCCGAGCCCTGCACCGACTCCCCACTCTTCGAGCTGCCGCAGGTAACCGTGTCTCCGCACCTTGGTGCTTCCACGGTAGAGGCGCAGGACCGTGCGGGTACCGACGTCGCCGCATCCGTGTTGAAGGCGCTGGCCGGTGAGTTCGTGGCCGACGCTGTCAATGTTGAAGGCGGCAAGGTCGGCGAGGAGGTATCCGGTTGGCTGGATCTGACGCGGAAGCTTGGTCTCGTTGCCGGAAACCTCCTGGGTGCAGCGCCCGTCGTCATCGAGGTGGAGGCGTGTGGTGAGCTGGCCAATGAAGAAGTCTCAGCGCTTGGTTTGTCTGCCGTTCGCGGCGTGTTCTCCGGCGTGGTTTCGGAAACCGTTACTTTTGTCAACGCCATGAAGATCGCCGAAAGCCGCGGCGTGACCGTGGATGTTAAGACCAACGTGGAGTCGAAGGGCCACCGCTCTTCGGTGCGCGTGAAGGTCATCGGCCCGAACGGTCTGGTTTCCCAGCTCACCGGTGCCTTGACTGGTATCGATGGTGTGGAGAAGATTGTCCGCATCAACGGCCGCGGCGTCGACATGCGCGCTACCGGCCGCAACCTCTTCTTCTCCTACAAGGATGCCCCGGGCGCACTGGGAACCGTGGGCACCAAGCTGGGCGCTGCTGGAATCAACATCGTGGCTGCCGCCCTGACCCAGGGTAAGGAAGCCTCCGATGCTGTGCTCATCCTGCGCGTCGAACGTGAGGTGGCGGAGGAGCTGGTCGAGGACATCAACGCGGCGCTGGGTGCTACCTGCCGCCAGCTCGACTTGGACGCATAGCCCACAGCGCTAAGCTTTTCGCAACAGCCCCCGTGAAGGATCCACCGTGGTTCTTCACGGGGGTTTCTCCGTCGCCGAAGTGTGGAGAGTGGTACGCTCACATGTATCCAATATGTGAGAAAGGAATCCCACAAAATGAAACTAGCAGTGATTGGTGGCGACGGCATTGGTCCTGAGGTAACCGCGGAGGCATTGAAGGTCCTGCGCGCGGTTCGCCAGGATATCGAGGTCACTGACTATGACCTCGGTGCTAGGCGCTACCTGCGCAACGGGGAGCTGCTTACCGACGCCGACCTGGCATCCCTGCGCGAGCACGACGCCATCCTGCTCGGTGCGATTGGCGCACCCGGTGAGGTTCCGCCTGGTGTCTTGGAGCGCGGCCTGCTGCTGAAGATGCGTTTCGCCCTCGACCATCACGTTAACCTGCGCCCCTCCAAGCTGTACCCAACGTCCACCTCGCCGCTGGCGAACCCGGGTGATATTGATTTCGTCGTCGTGCGCGAAGGCACCGAAGGTCTGTACTGCGGTAACGGCGGCACGCTGCGCGAGGGAACCGAACACGAGGTGGCCTCAGAGGTTTCGCAGAACACGCGCTTCGGCGTTGAACGCGTGGTGCGTGATGCCTTCCAGCGCGCAATGGGCCGCCGCAAGCACGTGACTTTGGTGCACAAGACCAATGTCCTTGTTAATGCCGGCGGACTCTGGCAGCGTACGGTGGACGAGGTGGCGCAGGAATTCCCTGAGGTTAGCGTGGACTACAACCACATCGATGCCGCAACCATCTACATGGTCACCGACCCTGCGCGCTATGACGTCATCGTTACTGACAACCTCTTTGGTGACATCCTGACTGACTTGGCGGGCGCGGTCACCGGAGGTATCGGCTTGGCCGCCTCCGGAAATATTGATGCCTCCGGGGCTAATCCCTCCATGTTTGAGCCGGTCCACGGTTCTGCACCGGACATTGCGGGCAAGGGGATTGCGGATCCCACCGCGGCGATCTTGTCCGCGGCGATGCTGCTGCGCCACCTCGGAGACGAGGACAACGCCGTGCGCATCGAAGAGGCCGTGGCGGCCAATGTTTCCGCCCGCGGAGGAGCACAGGCGCATACCCCTGAAATTGGTGATCGAATCGCCGCCGCGCTCAGTGCCTAGCGCTGTATGGTTGGCGCATGAGCGTCGAAATAGACGAGGTCACTAGCTTCCTCGCCCAGCATGAGCCTTTCTCCCGTCTGCCGGAGGAAGAGCTCACCGCCCTGTCCTCACAGCTGAGCATGATCTACCTGCGCCGCGGGGATATTCCCATAAAGATGGGGGAAGAGAATGCTCATCTCCACATCATCCGCACCGGTGCGATTGATGTGGTGGGAGAGGAAGGCGTGTTACTGGACCGCCGCGAATCTGGCCTTACCTTTGGCTACTCCACACTGCAGGGAGAGCCGGTCTCTGCCTATGAGATGGTCGCGGTGGAAGACAGCCTTGTCTTCACCCTCCCGCAGGAGGCCTTTAGCCAACTCGCGGAGCGCAACCCTGACATCGCGCGTTTCTTTTCAGCGCAGTCCCGCCAGATCCGAGCAGCAGCGCGGGAGCTCACCGAATCCGCACCAACAGACGTGCTCCGCACGCCGCTGAGGGAGCTCATTCGGACTGACGTGTTGACGACGCCAGCCGCAACTACCATCCGCGAAGCTGCTCTGCTGATGACAGAGCATGGCGTTTCTTCGTTACTCGTCGTGAAAGCGGGCCCGGAGTCAGACAAGCGTCTCACCGGAATCCTTACCGACCGCGATTTGCGAACCCGGGTGCTCGCCGCCCAGCGCGACCCTGCCGAGCCGGTAGGGGAGATCATGACGCCGCAGCCCCTCACAGTATCGGCAGATGCCCCGGCCATGGAGGCCCTGCTGCACATGGCCGAGCGCCGAATCCGCCATTTGCCGGTGGTCAAAGAAGGCACCCTGCAGGGGATAGTGACACAGTCGGACGTTACCCGGCTGCTGCACAATGATCCGGTCTACCTCGCTGCGGATCTTTCACGGCGCTCCAGTGTTGCAGAGCTGAATGGTGCCTTCAATGAGGCCACGCGCCTAGCCGGGCGCTTCGTGGAACGCGGCTCCACACCGGCGGAAGCCTCGAGCCTGGTCACGCTTGCCGCCGATGCTATGGCACGACGCTTGTGCACGCTGGCGGAGGAGGAGCTCGGTCCTCCGCCTGTGGAGTATGCCTTCGTGGCCGTGGGCTCGCAGGGAAGGCGAGAGATGGCGCTGGCCTCGGACCAGGATAATGCGCTTGTCCTCGCGGATGATTTCGATGCCGCTGCGCATGGGGAGTATTTTGCGCGGCTTAGTTCCTTTGTGTGCCAGGGCTTAGCCGACGCCGGGCAGATCCTGTGTCCTGGGGACATGATGGCCATGACCAATCAGTGGCGGATGACGCGCTCCCAATGGATCGATACCTTCCGTCGGTGGATTCGAGACCCTCAACCGGAGGCGCTGCTCAACGCGCAAATCTTCTTCGACTTCCGGGTTCTCTATGGAAGCGAGGCGCTGGGCCGGGAAGTTCACACTGCGGCCGTGGAAATGGGACAAGGGGCAACGCGCTTGCACGCCCACCTAGCTAGCTTGGCCGCGCGCCGTGAGCCACCGCTGACCTTCTTCCGGGGGCTTGTGGTGGAGCGCGATGGCGACTACGAAAACACCCTCAATATCAAAAAGGGCGGAACAGCGGGCATCGTGCAGATGGCCCGTCTCTTCGCCCTGGCCTCCGGTTCCACCGTGGTGGACACGCGCCAACGGCTCAGGGAAGCAGCGGGTAGTACGGTGAGCCGACAGGGCGCACAGGAGCTTCTCGACGCCTTCGACTACCTGCGTTCCCTGTCCTTCCAGCATCAAGCCCGCCAGCTGCGGGAGGGCCAGCAGCCGGATTATCACATCGACCCCAAGGGCCTCGGCCGCATGGAGCGAGAGCACCTGCGCGATGCTTTCCGTGCCATCAAGTCGATGCAGAATGCGTTGGCCACGAAGTATCCGGTGAGGAATATCTAGATGTGGAGCCCCTGGAGACGGCGTGCGGATTGGGGCGCGCCAGGACGAGGCACCCCGCTCGATGAACTGGATTTGCTTGCCGTAGACATGGAGACCACGAGCCTAGACCCGCGAAAAGGAAAGATTGTCTCCATTGGCTGGGTGCCGGTTAACGGGGGAGTCATCGACTTATCTGGTGCCGGCTATACCGTGGTTCGCGGCGCGCAGGTGGCCGAGGATGCACATGTCCACCTGCTGACGCAGGAGGTCATTGATGCCGGCGAGGAGCTAAGTATCGCGGTGACGCAATTGCGCCAAGCTCTGCAGGGACGCGCACTACTCGCGCATTTCGCGGCCTTGGAGGTGGGGTTTATTGAAGCTGCCTCCCGTGAGGTCTTTGGGGAGCGCCCGCGACTGAGCGTGGTTGATACCTTTGCGCTCGAGCGGCGCCACATGGAGCGCATGGGAACCTACCCGCGCGGAGAAGATTTGCGCCTGCCCCGCGTGCGCGCGCGTTATGGTCTACCGCGTTATGGAAGCCACAATGCGCTCAGTGATGCCTTGGCCTGTGCTGAGTTATACCTTGCGCAGCGGGGACACACACGGGCGGTGACCTTAGGGGACGTCGCCCAGCGCTAGGCCTGTGCGAAGGTGCTCGCCGCGGAACTTGATGCCAGTAGAAGCATTGCAATCTTTGCAACCTTTACTCAAGACCCCTGATCGCGAGTTAAAAATCCTTGCGAGTAGTATGGCCGTTATGCGTTTAGGACGAATTGCTCACACCGAAGGTATCTGTTTCGCCATCATTGATGGCCCCGCCGACGCCCCGCTTGACCAGCTGGTGGCGAAGGAAATTTCCGGCACACCGTTTACCCCACCGGAGCCGACTGGCCGTGAGTGGCCGCTGAGTGAAGTACGCCTGCTGGCGCCGGCCCTGCCCACCAAGGTCGTAGCTCTGGGCCGCAACTACGCCGACCACGTGGCGGAAGTCTTCAAGGAATCCGCGGAGCACCTGCCGCCGACGATCTTTATCAAGCCCTCCACCTCGGTCATCGGCCCCGGTGCACCCATCAAGATTCCGGAGTTCGCTACCAACGTTGAGTTCGAGGGCGAGCTCGCCGTGGTGATTTCCAAGGTGTCAAAGAATATTGATCCAGAGAAGTGGCGCGATCACGTCGTCGGCTACACGATCTGTAACGATGTTTCTTCGCGTGACCTGCAGTTCCAGGATGGCCAGTGGGCACGTGCGAAGGGCATCGATACCTTCTGCCCGCTGGGCCCGTGGATTGAGACGGACTTGGACTGCATCAATCTCGATAATCAGAAGATTAACGCCTACCTCACTCACGAGGGCAAGCGAGAGCAGAAGCAGGATTCCAATACGGATCAGATGATTGTGAAGATGGGTGACATCATCGCTGAGATCTCGCAGTCCTACACGCTGCTGCCGGGTGATGTCATCACGACGGGTTCCCCGGCTGGCACGGCGCCGATGGTGCCGGGCGATACCATCGAAGTTGAGATCCCCGGCGTGGGTAGCCTGAAGAACCCGATCGAGCGAGCCTAAAAGCTGCTTTAGAGGTTGAGCGCGCGCAAAATGGTGCGCAGCTTAGCCGTGGTTTCCTGAAGCTCGGCCGTCGGGTCGGAATCCACGACGATTCCTCCGCCAGCCCACGCGCGGGCGGAGAGGCCATCGCCGGCCACCTCGGCGCAGCGGATGGCTACCATGTATTCGCCGTCGCCGGAATCATCGCACCAGCCGACCGCGCCGGCGTAGAAGCCGCGGTCGGTTTCAGCGGTTTCGATAAGCGCTTGTGCGGCCTCAGTGGGGGTGCCACAAATAGCAGGGGTGGGGTAGACCAGCTCGGCCAACTCGAGGGCAGTAATGCTCGAATCCTTAAGGGTTCCCGCGATCGGCGTTCCCAGATGCCACATCTCATTGGTGGAGGTCAGCTGCGGAGACGTGGGGGCATCGAGGGTCTCGCACAGAGGCTGCAGAATCCGGCGGATATGGTCCACCACGAAGGCGTGTTCGCGCAGGTCCTTTGCTGAGTTGTGGAGGTCTTGGCCCGCTTTGATATCGCGTGCCTTATCAGCCTGGCGGGGTGCGGAGCCGGCTAGGGGGAAAGCTGTAACCGTTGATCCCTGCTTCTTGACCAGCACTTCTGGGGAGGATCCGACGAACATTGCGCCAGGGCGTCCAGCCGGAGTGAGGTCGGCGATAAAGCCATCGCGGTGGGAAGATAAATCAATGAGTCGCGCGGCGACGAGGAGCGGATCCACAGGGGCATTGAACTCGATGTCGACGGCGCGTGCAAGCACCACCTTATCCAGTTTGGAGGCCTCGATCGTGGCAATGGCCGCCTCGATGCGGCGCAGGTGCTCCTCCGGCTCTGGGTCAAACCCAGTCACGCGCGCGTTGAACGTACCGCTGCGGTAATAGGCGTGTGGTTCGAGTGGCCCGTCCTCGCGGATGATGCTGCGCGGCACGGTCAGTGCCACTGGGTCACCCTTGTGGAAGGGCAGCGCGCCGACAACCATGGGTGCCGTGCCGGCACGCAGAGCAGCTACGGCAGCGTCAACATCGCTGAAGGTGGCCACTGATCCTTGGGTACGCACAGACCCCGTCGCGCGGGACAGGAGGAAGTCAGGGGCGGTAGAGGGTCTGTTTTCACACATAAGGAATAACTCTAGTTGTTTGCTGCGCTAGTGCCGAAACCAGATCCCCCTCCTTACAGGCTGTGCGCATGGCGGTAGTGCTAGTCGCGCTTGCGCGGGCGGAAGAATTGCACGGCGATGAAAAGCCCAATTCCTAGCAGCAGGGCCAGCGAACCCATGCCCGCCAGAAAGCCCGCCCAGAAGCCCACCATCGGGGCTCCATAGCTCGTAGCCTGGATGTTTCCGCCGTCAGCATACTGTTCTGGCGCGTCAGATGCCGGGCGTTGTGCCGCTGCTTCTTTCCTGGCATTCCTTTCGCGGTTGGACGCGGCGCTGCGCGTCGAGTCCTTGGCGTCGGCGGACGATGTGCTGCGCGAGGACCCACGCTGTGCCGAATCTCTCGGTTCTTGTGCAGTGTGGGCTGTAGCGTTGGGGGCCGGGTTGCGGCCTTGCGCAGTCGCAGAGCTGGGAGCGCTTGGCTCTTTCGACCCTGTTTCTTTCTGTGGTTTCGTGTCCTTCCGCGCGCTGGCCCGTGTGGAGCGCTCTGAGTTCTTTTCCTCCTTCGCATTCTTCGCATCGGAGGGTTTCCCGCCGTTGAAGAAGGTATCGGCCTCTTTGAAGGTCTTGTCCATCGTCTTATCTAACTGCGCAATGGACTTGGAAGTGTCATTAATGTCCTTGGCCAGCTGCTGAGGGCGGTTTTTCGGGCTTCCCGAGCCACCGCTGCCACCTTCGCCCGAGCCCCACTCCAGCTGGCAAAGCTCAGAGGTGTCCGCGCCACCTACCAAGAAAGGCACATCAATAGAGTGCTCGGAGCCATCGTTGAGGGTGAAGGTAAAAGTGGCAGCATAGGCGCCCGGCTCGCTAAAGATGATCCCGGTGTGACTGTGGAAATGATCAGGATAGTCCCACGTGATATCCGGGTTCTCGGAGTCAAAAAGCACGGTCGGGTCAGCACCCACGGAGTTCTGGAAGCCCACCATACGTCCGCCTTCCGGGCCGCTGTGTAGCGTTAAGGATAAAGTGGCATCGGCCGCAGTGGCCTCGTCGAGGTAGCTGGTGTTGAACCCCACCCAGGGGATATTCGGATCTTGGGTTTGGGGGATTTGCCAACCACTCGATGGAATATCGCTGCCCGCTGATTCATCGAAAGCGGCGTTGCTGCCTACTTCTACGTAGAACTCCCCAGAGGCATAGTCCTCACCGGATTCATCATCGCGGGCTATAAAGGACAGGTCCCCGGAGTCACCGACCAAAGCGAGGTCTTGGTGTCCGCGGCTGAAGGCGTGGAGGGAGTCAGCATCACAGGAAGTGTCGCTCGCTTGCTCGGCCGCGAGGGCGGGCGGTGCAGCGTGAACGAGCATCGGGGAGCTCAGCGCTAGAGCAGCGGTTGCGGTCAAGGCGAGGGGACGGTAGATCATGCGTGTCATTGGGAGAATGTTCATGCGGACAAGGTCTCCTTTGGGGTGTGTGATGTCGAGGCGGATGCGGAAGCGCGGCGGGAGTGCATGAGAGGGGAGAGCACCCATGCCACGAGGAAACAGGCGGTAAGGAGTAGAACGATGGTGGCACCGGCGGGAAGGTCAATGGCCCATGCCAGGTAGATTCCGAAGAAGCTACCCAAGGAGCCGATCGCCGCGGCTGCGAACATCATCGAGCCCAGCGAGTCACAGAGCAGGCGGGCGGTCGCGGCTGGGGTGATAAGCAGCGCGAGGACGAGGACGTTGCCGATGGTGCCTACGGAGATAACCACTGCGCCCGTAACACAGAGGTAGAGCACGATGTCCAGAGCAAAGACAGGAAGACCCATTGCGCGGGCGGTTTCCTTGTCCAAGCAGGTGGCGGTGAGCTGGGGGCCAAGGAGAAGAACCGTGGCCACGATGAGCACCGTGACGGTGAACGCGGTGTAGAGGTCCGCGCGGGAGACACCCGTGAGCGAGCCAAAGAGAAAGCTGGTGAGCGAGGCTGTATAGCCGTCTACTCGGGAGATGATCACCATGCCGAGGGCGAAGGCGGCGGCAAAGAAGATTCCGATGACGGAATCCTCGCGCACGGTGCGCCGCTGGGAGAAGCATGCGATGAGCACCGCGACGGTGCAGCCCGCCACGGCGCCGCCCAGCAAGACTGAGCCTTGGAGCACGAAGGCAATGGCCAGCCCCGGGAAGACCGCGTGGGAAACAGCATCACCGATGAAAGACATGCCGCGCAGCACGACATAGCATCCCACCACGCCGCACACGATGGCAGCGAGGATAGAAATTCCCACCGCACGCGCCAGGAAGTCCAAGTGTGGGTTGGTGAGATCCTGGAAGAACTCGATGAGTGAAATGTCGATCATGCTGCCACCCCAATCGCAGAAAGCAATGGAGAAGAAGCTGAGACCCCGAACGTGTCGCTCCAGGGCTGCGAGGTCATGCGCAGTGTTTCCGCTGGACCATCCGCGATGATTCCCCGGTTAAACAGCACGAGCCGCGAGCAGGAATGCGCGGCCTCCGAGAGGTTGTGCGTGGACATGACAACGCTGGTGCCATCGGCGGTGAGTTTGTCAAAGAGAAGTAGGAGCTCTTCAGTGTTGGGGGCGTCGAGGCCGGTAAATGGTTCGTCGAGAAGCAGTACCTCAGGCTCGCAGGCTAAGGCCCGGGCGATGAGTACACGCTGACGTTGGCCACCGGACAACTGCGCGATGGGGCGTCGTGCGAATTCCTCCAAGTTGGTGAGCTCGATGGCCCGGCGGGCGGCCTGTTTATCAGCACGTCCCGGACGACGGAACCAACCCACAAGTCCGGTGCGTCCGCTCAGCACAGCGTTGGACACGCTGATGGGGAAGTCCCATTCCACGTCGTGGCGCTGCGGGACATACCCCAGCGAGGTGCCCACGTCGATGGTCCCAGTGAAGGGGACGAGACCCAAGATGGCGCGCATCAGCGTGGTTTTGCCCGCGCCGTTGGGGCCGAGGAGCCCGATGAACTCGCCGGGGTGAACGGACAGGTTAGCGGCGTCGATGACCCTGCGGCCGGAGAGCGAAACGGACAGGTCCTTGACTGCAATGAGGGGGCTAGTCACGCTGGCCGCCCTTCGCACGCACGACGGCGATAATGGCACCGATAAGAACGAGGACGCCCACGCCGGCCAGTGCCCAGATCCATACCGGCACGGATGCCGAGGCAGAGCTTGGATCGGTAGAGGATTCAGCGTTCGGATCCCATTCTGTTGCCTGAGCTTGTGCGACATCCGTTTCATCACCTACAGCAAAGGTCAACGTAGCCTCGGCGGCTACCTCGCTGCCGGCGCTTTCGCCCGCGCCTTCGCCGCTCATGCGGACCCGCACCTGGTGGATGCCGGGCTCAGTGAACACCCAATTGGCGTGGGTATGCGTGCCCAAGTCGACCCAGAAGCCTTCTGAGTTCCCGGTGGCGGTGGACCATAGCAACTGTGGTTCCTCGAAGCCGCCGTTCTGCAAGAAGAGGGAGAATTCACCTGGTCCTTGGTGCCCGAGGAACTCCATAGTGACTCCTCTCTCAACGTTCGCTTCTAGAGAGGGGGCCTGGGTATTCCAACCTAGCCACGGCACATCAGCCTGCTCCGTTTGTGGAACGACCCAAACCTGCGAACCGGGCTCGGCGCCGACGAAGGAGAAAGCCTTGTCCTCAGGCAGGGTTAGCAGGGCGTTGTCGCCCACCTGGAAGACCATATCGTCGGGTTGACGCCACACGGGTGTTTCGGCCGAATCGTCACGGGCGAGGAACTCTGCGTGGCCTTCATTAAGCAGCAGGCCTAGGTCGACGTGGCCGTGATCGATGGCGGCAGCAGTTCCTGGTGCCGCCACCTCTTCGTCGGAGCTGACAACTTGAGCCAGATCCCCGGCCCAGGCGGCGGAGGGCGCGAAGGCCAGCGCTGCGGCGCTCAGTGCTGCCGCAAGCGGCATAGTGAAAGTTCGGATGGTGCGATTAGACATGAGATTCCTTTGTTGTGCTGCCAAGGCAGCGGTTGAGTGAGTGTGCATTGAAACGCATTAGATCGAGATACGTCGGTACGGCGTCATCGAGGGTGTCACCGTAAATGGGGCACACCGCCACCCCGAGGGAATCGGCGGCCTCCCTAATGACGTCTGCACTGGCTTGTTGGGTCGGTTCCACGAACACCGCGGGAAGCTGGAGGTTTTCCAAGGTGCGGCGCAGCGCGATGACATCGCGCGGCGAGGGCTCGATGGCCGGGTTGGGGCTAACGAAACCCGCGATATCAATGCCGTAGCCTTGCTCCAGGTAGGCGTATCCGTGGTGGGGTGTGACGAGGTGGCGGTTGTGCTCAGGAATGGCAGAGATGAGCTGACGAACCTCTGCATCGACGGCTCGCAGTTGTGCGATGTAGTCCTGTGCGCGAGCACGGTAGTCCGTGCCGTGCGAGGGATCCGTTTGCGCAAGTTGCTCAGCGATAACCTCGGTAAAGCTGATGACATTGGCGGCGTTATGCCACAGATGTGGGTCTACTTCGCCGTGAATGTGCTTGCCCAAGACAGCTTGGGGCAGGAGATAGGTCTCATCCCCGGGCCGGCCCAAGAAACGGTAGGAGGGATCCGGCGGTATCTGTTGGAGAGCGGAATTCGGGATGCTGAGCACCGTGGTGTTCGGATCAAAACGCTCGCCTTGATCCTCCAAGTCGAGTTTTCCTGTAGCCATGTCCGCGGTGATATCGACGTGACCTGCATCGAGCGCGTGCATCCCCTCAGGTGCGCTTACGCCCACCGCCACTGTGAACTCCTGTGGCGAACTATCTGTTGCACCGAAGCTCAGCCGGTAAATTCCGGGCTTGTTGAAAGCCCAGGAGACGTGCGTGTGAGCATTAGCCGGCAGCGTCGTGGAATCGTTGTGCTGGTCAATCCCTTCAGCGCTGTTAAAGAGCGGCTCAGGTGTACCGAATGTAGAGACTACGTAGGCCGCGACATCGCCGGGGCCTTCCACATCGAGCAGACGCATGTCGACGCTCGTGGTACCTGGGGCTGCGTTGCGCACACGCAATCCCAGCCATACCGCATCGAGGGTAACGTTTTCTACCAAGGGGACGAGCTTCGCGCCGTGGGTGGATGCTTGGTCCGCCACTTCAGTGACGGGCACATCCGATGACTCCCGCAAGGACTTCAGCAGGCTTTGCGGCTCGAGGAGAAAACCATTGGACAGCAATACGTCGGCGTTAGCGATATCGCGCACCGAGCGCAGGCTCGGCTCAAAGGTATGTGGATCCTTTCCCGCAGGAATCAGCGTGGTCACTGTGGCATCCTCACCTGCTACGTGCTTGGCGACGTCCCCCAGTATCGGCGTCGTCGCCACCACCTTCACCTTCCCATCGTCTCCGCTGGCGGAGCTCGCGCAGCCACTCACCATGGACGCGCCGAGAAAGATGGCGGAAAGAAGCGCGGTGTACTGCGTCCGAGTGCGAACCTTCAGTGGCATTAGTCGCGGCCCTTCATGAGCGCGAGGCGCGCCAGCGCCAGGCCCAGCACAAGCATGCCCAGGCCGAGGATTCCGATGCCCCACGGCAGCAGGTTTTGCCCGCTGTCGTAGTAGCCGGCCGCAGCGACGGTGTCCACATTCTCCCCGTCCGCGGCTTCGGCGGATCGGCGAGAAGGCTTGCGCTCTTTCCTTTCTCCGCGCTCTTTACGCTCCTTGCTGCTTGCCTGTTGCTTCGCGTTCCTGGTTCCGCCTGCGGATGCCGCACGGCGGGTACCGCCTCCAGCGTTTCCACCTCCCGGGCGTGTTCCGGAGGAAGAGGATGCCGGTTGCTTAGGGGAGGCGTCGCTCAGCTCTGCCTCGTGGTTGTCTTCGGTACCGTCATCCCCATGATCGGTGCTGGTTTCCCCGTCCCCGGACTCCTGGGGTGCTGAGTCACCATCACCGACATCCCAGGTATAGGTGACCTGATTACTCGTATCGCCGTTGGATTCCGCTTGGACAGTCATGGTGTAGATACCAGGTTCACTAAAAGCCCAGTTAACGTGGCGATGCGCCGGGTACGCCTGGTTGATGACGTCACCAGAAACGAGATCGAGCTCACCGGCATCGGTGACCGGTTGGATATCGCCGAAGCCAGCCGTTTCGAAGATAAAGACGTCACCAGGCCCAGTGACCTCGACGAATTCGAAGTTAACGTCTTTGTAGCCAGCAGATTGTGCCGCTTGGGTATCCCAACCCGGCCAGAGCAGCGAGCTGTCTTGGGTTTGGGGGAGGTAATACGTGGGTATACCAATGCCGTCGATGCGCTCGGTCGCCTCGCTCCATGCTTCTTCTGCGACTTTGAGGATGACATCGTTGCCGGGCCGGAGAACACCACTGCCGGTGACATCCTCCTTCATCGACAAGGTCAGTTGACCGCCCGGCGCGGAGACATAAAAGGCATCGACATGTCCGGAATCGATGAGCTCGCTGTCGGCGCGGGCTGGCGCAGGATAGCCAAGGACGGCCACAAGCATCGCCACGGCAACGGTGAACGTGAACACGGCGGCGCTGGTTTTCTGCAGTGCACTGCTCTGGCGCAAGTTCAAGCGCTGAGCAGCGGGTGGTGTGGAGTGCAATCCAGTGTGTCCTTTCTAGCGGGGAAGAAGGCCATTGAACCGCGCCGCAATCTGGTCACGGTGATCGTTGTAGAAGTTGAGGAAGCCTTGGAAGATGATGGCCAAGACAACTGGGAGTACCAGGCCCCACAGGCCCTCGAGTTTGGGCAGAGAGGATGTCTTGTCTTTCTGGCCACCAGGCTGGTTATCGTCTGGCTTCTTATCGCCTGGTTTATCTCCGGGTTTCTTGCCACCAGGCTTCGGGGTGTCTTCGCCTTCGTTTCCGTCCTTCGAGTTCGCACAGTCTTTGATTGCGGCATCGCCCGCTGCGACGGTGAGCGTTTGGGGAGCAGAGGAGATGTCCTTGCCCTCTGTGGTGGTGGCCGAATAGGTGACCTCAAGCTTGTACATGCCTGGCTTGGTAAACGCCCAATTGGTGTGGGTGTGCGAAGCAAAAGTGGTCTCGATGGAGTAGTCACCCTCGGCGGAATTGATCAGCGGGGTGAAAACCTTGCCCAAGCCTTCGGCAGTGAAAAGGCCTACCTGCGCACCCTCTGGCATCTCCACGGGCTTGATGTTGAGCGTGACTTTGCCGTCTTTATAGTCCTTGTAGTTGAGGGCCTGGGTGTTATAGCCCGGCCAGATGATGCTCTGCTCCTGGGTCTGTGGGAGGAGGAAGAACTTTTCCTTGCCTAGGTAATCGAAGTCCTTGCCCTTAAGTGCGGCGGGGCGGGAGCGCAGGGCGTTGTCGTGCACCGCGAGGACCACGTCATCGAGCGGACGCTCGACGGCCTTCTTGTCCACGAGGGCCGTTTCATCCTTCAAGCGGGTGAGGAACTCATCACCCTCACGGGTGACCGCAATGTCGACGTGGCCGCGGTCAAGTACCACCTTGTCAGCACAGGTACCAGTGTGTTCTCCTGCGTCCGGTTTCGGGCTGTTATCCGGGGCTGGCGCAGGAGCCTGAGCCCCAGCGCCGAGTTTGCCCGCTCCCTCGTACTTTTGCCCGAAGGCGAAATTGTCGGTCAGTGTGATGCTGCCGGACTCTTGCGTGATGCTCGGGTGCGGAAGAATATCGAGGCGTACGGTATTGCCGTTGAAGTTTGCATCGGCGGCGACGACAAATTCCGCGCGGCCGCGGGTGATCGTGCCGTCGAAATCGATGTCGGGAAGCGAACTTCCCTTGCTAAAGAAGCCGCCGTGCACGTAGCCTTCCAGGTTCTTATCGGCTGCCTCCAGGATGATGCGGGTGGCGTCTTCGCCCTCCGGAACAGCGCGTGCGGACAGCCCCGTGTCAGATAGCGAAACCTCTTCTCCGGAGAAGAGCTGGCGGGGGTTAGTGGTTTCGGTCCAGGAGTCCGCAGACGTCTTCGAGGTGGTGGAAAGCTCTGCGTTTGCAGAGTAGGCGAGCTCCTCGCTCACCCAGCGCGGGCTGCCGTCCTCCGGGGTGTACACAGCTTGGATTGTTGAAGCCTCGGGTCCTAAGAATTCATCGAAGTGTGCCTTGCCATCTTTCACGGCTAGATCGGTGAGGAAGTAGCCGTCGATCAGCAGTGTCAGAGTGCCGTCGCTGCCGCCAGCGAAATCGATGGAGGAAAGGCGCTCATCCCCATCCTTGTCCCCGGATTTCTTGGGCGTGATGCTCAGGCGGTAGTCCTTCTGGCTGGCATCGCCGGAGGAGGCCTGGTCAAAGCGCTCTTTGAGGGAAGGCGTTTTTTCATCAACGGGCCGCTGTCCGCCGACTTGGATCGACGTGGTCGTGGGCTGGGAGGTAATCAATGAACCATCCTTGCCCCGCGCGCTCGTTTGATAGGTGAGCTCATAGCGTCCAGGTTTAGAAAATACGGTGTAGTTGTGGGTATGCGTGCCGCTGGTCAGCCATGCGGAATGTGGAGCGCCCTCGGTGGTTCCAAAGAAACGCTGCAGTCCGCCGGGTCCGGGGTAGTAGCCAAACATCTCGACATCGCCGGGTCCGTCAACGCTTAAGAGGTCCAGGGAAGCAATGTTGTCGCGGAAGTCGTCAACAGGCAGCTCTGTGTCGGCGCCGAAGCCCATCCACACCGGGTCCAGGCTGCCTTGGACACTGGCAGGCGCCATGTAATACGTTTCACCCGGCTTTCCCACAAAAGCGAGCGCAGGGTCCTGAGGCACGGTGAACTGGTATTGGTTGGTGCCGTTCTGGTTCCAGCCTTTGCCTACCCAGGTGACGGTATCGGCTAGGTCGTGGTTGGACTGTGCAGAATGGCTCTTGAGGTTGAGAGCATTGCCCTCCCAGAAAGCCTTGGGAGAATCAATATGTGTCTGAGTGGCTACGTGTTTGCCGTCGTCGGGACCAGCGACGGCGGTAGCGGGGGAGAAGAGAAGCGTGGCGCAGGTTAAAAGCGCCACATAGCGAGTTCGAGCCACAGTCTGGGACCTTTCTTCAGTTCTTTGGCGAGAATTTCACTATAGGTAATGGAATTCAGTCCCGTTAAGCTTGCGCAGAAAGCCCAGTTCACGCTTAGTGGAAACGGGGTTCAATTACCCCCAAGTGGGGCGGCCAGTGCAGTGGGGAGGCGCTGAACTACGATGGGGGACATGACTAAACCGACATCCGACGTCCGCGTCCGTTTCTGCCCTTCGCCTACCGGCACGCCCCACGTGGGCATGGTCCGCACGGCTCTGTTCAACTGGGCCTATGCCCGTCACACTGGCGGTACGCTCATCTTCCGCATCGAGGACACCGATGCTGCCCGTGACTCTGAGGAGTCCTACCAGGCCATCATCGACTCCCTGAACTGGCTCGGGTTGGGCTGGGATGAAGGTGTTAACGTCGGTGGCCCGGATGAGCCTTACCGTCAGTCGCAGCGCATGGACATCTACGCAGATGTCCTGCAGAAGCTCAAGGATGGCGGCTATGTCTATCCGGCCTACTCCACCAACGAAGAGGTTCAGGAGCGCCATAAGGCGGCCGGCCGCGACCCGCAGCTGGGCTACGACAATTTCGACCGCGACCTCACTCAAGAGCAGATCGACGCCTTCGAGGCAGAAGGCCGCAAGCCGGTTTGGCGCCTGCGCATGCCGGACAAGGATTGGTCCTGGAATGACCTGGTGCGCGGCGAGATGACTTTCAAGTCGGAGACCCAGCCGGACTATGTCGTGGCGCGCTCGAACGGTGCGCCGCTCTACACGCTGGTTAACCCGGTCGACGATGCCCTCATGGGAGTTACCCACGTCCTGCGCGGTGAAGACCTACTGTCCTCCACGCCGCGTCAGCTCGCCCTCTATGAGGCGCTCGTGGAGCTTGGTATTGCCAAGCAGACTCCCGAGTTTGGGCACCTGCCCTTCGTGATGGGTGAAGGCAATAAGAAACTGTCCAAGCGTGACCCACAGTCCAACCTGTTCAACCACCGCGACAACGGCATTATCCCGGAGGGCATGCTCAACTACCTGTCGCTTTTGGGTTGGTCCCTGTCTGCCGACCAGGACATCTTCTCCGTTGACGAGCTCATCGCCAACTTCGACGTTCACGACGTGTTGGGTAACCCAGCTCGCTTCGACCAGAAGAAGCTCGAGGCCATTAATGCCGACCACATCCGTCTGCTGGAGCCAGCAGACTTTGCGCAGCGCCTGCGCGACTACCTGACTGAGTACACCGACTTCCCGGCCGACTATCTGGAAGAGAAGTTCGCTTTCGCTGCAGATCTGGTGCAGACCCGCATCAAGACGCTGTCTGACGCCTATGGGCTCATGTCCTTCCTCACCACGCCGGATGCCGAACTGGAACTGGATGAGAAGGCAGCACGCAAGAACCTCAAGGAAGAAGCAGTGCAGCCGCTGGAGGTTTCCATCGCCAAGCTGGAGGAGCTCGGGGAGTGGAAGACGGAGGAGATTGAGAAGGTTCTCTCCGCCGCGCTTATCGACGACCTCGGCCTCAAGCCACGCAAGGCCTACGGCGCCCTGCGTGTAGCAATCTCTGGCCAGCAGGTCTCCCCGCCGCTGTTTGAGTCCATGGAGTTGCTGGGCAAGGAGTCTACTCTGGCTCGCCTTAAGGCTGCGCGTGCTCTCACGCCGTGGAGCGCTGAGTAGATCCATTTAGTAGTCTCACATGGCTGTCATTTCGGGGCGTTAGGTTTCATTCCTAACGCCCCGAAAATGCTTTCTGAACTGGCGATTTGTGTGTATTGGCAGTGCTGGATATAGTAATAAACCGTTGCAGCGAGCGGCGAGGGGTTAAAGCCTCGGCCAGTTCAAAGCAATAATGGCCTATGGTGTAATTGGCAACACAACGGTTTCTGGTACCGTCATTCTAGGTTCGAGTCCTGGTAGGCCAGCAGTGATAGCGATGTAACGTGGCACTGCACGTTACAGTACGTCGTCACAGTTCTAAGCCCCGTTCGTCTAGCGGCCTAGGACGCCGGCCTCTCACGCCGGTAACACGGGTTCAAATCCCGTACGGGGTACCACTCAAAGAGTGGCAAGCACGATGAGCTTGCCACTCTTTTTCTTATAATTGGCGACCATGCACTTCTACATTGTTCAGGCTTAAGGGACATTTCGTGTGGATTTGCGGCGTGTCGCACTAAGGGACATTTCGTGTGGATTTAGGAGCGTCCGG
>NZ_JASOLS010000320.1:0-223 GCF_030215295.1 Corynebacterium sp. UMB6689
ACCCTCTCCATCACTGATGACGCCACCACGATTGCCAACATGCGCGCCGTCTTAGAATCCACCAACACCACCGACCTCCTTCAAGCCGCCAACGACATCTTCTTCAAAGAAAGCACTGGATCCACACCCGCGGTGCGTACCCAAGTCATCGTCACATTAAATGAGTTGGACCAGATCATCAACGGCGAGGGTGATGAGATCGAGCTCAACCTGACTAACGGCG
>NZ_JASOLS010000321.1:0-217 GCF_030215295.1 Corynebacterium sp. UMB6689
GGTTCGGAATGGGTCCGGGCGTTTCCCTGCTGCTATAGGCCACCGACAAACACTCGAGGCAATCTGATGCCTGGTTGGGTGTGTTGTGTCAGATACTGTGTAGTGGACGCGAAGCGACAGTGTGAATAATTGTGTCTTTGTTGTGTTTGTTGTTTCCACACTCGAAAAGGAGTGTGTGTGTTTGTTTTGGTCTATTAGTACCAGTAGCCTTCACACC
>NZ_JASOLS010000322.1:0-217 GCF_030215295.1 Corynebacterium sp. UMB6689
GCAAGTAGGTAATATCTGACATCCACACTCGGTTGAGCTCACCAGTATCAAACATGCGCTTGACCAGGTCAGGAAGAGTTGACTTACGCTTGGCTTGGATTGTAGTCACTGGGACAAAGGCACGCGGTGAAATCCCTTCTATGCCCATCATGCGCATCCGCTTCGCCACAGTCTTACGGTTAAGCGAAATGTGGTAGCGCTCGGCAAGCTCTGCGGT
>NZ_JASOLS010000323.1:0-215 GCF_030215295.1 Corynebacterium sp. UMB6689
GAAGGCCACATTAAATCCGGCCTGCGTGCTATCCACCGGCTGGGTAGTCTGCCGAAAGTCAAAGCCATACAAGACACCCACTGCCTGCTCGACATTGAATCCTTGATCGCTATTGATCAACCCATGTCAGCACTGACAGCCCTAACAAAAGAAACCCTGGATTTTATCGACACCCTCCTGGCTGACTTCTTTACCCCTTCTAAGCCGAACCAAGC
>NZ_JASOLS010000324.1:0-210 GCF_030215295.1 Corynebacterium sp. UMB6689
GCTGAGCACAAGGACATCAACGATAAGGACCAGACTGTTCCGAAGGACGAGGAGACTACGACTTCGACTGAGCCGACTGAGCCGACTGAGCCGACCGAGCCGACCAAGCCTACGGAACCGACCGAGCCGACGAAGCCTACGGAGCCTACGGAGCCGACGAAGCCAACCGAGCCCACAACTCCGCGTGTTCCTGGTGATGAGTCTGATTTG
>NZ_JASOLS010000325.1:0-203 GCF_030215295.1 Corynebacterium sp. UMB6689
TACAAATGGGCCCATGTGCAGCAGAAACGACTATCCGGAAAGGATGATCGGGCAGCATTTTACGATGATGTTGACCGAAAGATTCATCAGATTTGGAAAGACTCCGATGAGGTTTATGGTGCTCCTCGGATCACCGCAGAGCTTGCCGAGCGCTACCACATTTCGCTTAACCGTAAGACTGTGGCGAAGCGGATGCGCATGAT
>NZ_JASOLS010000326.1:0-203 GCF_030215295.1 Corynebacterium sp. UMB6689
ATCGGTGTTTCCGCCGGGCTTTTAGGCCGGTGGGTCAAACTCGAGCGTGAACGCCGAGGAGCCTCGGATGGGATGAGCGAGGCTGATCTCCGAGCTGAGAATGCTCGTCTGCGCCGTGAGTTGGCAGAAGCCAAGATGGATAACGAGTTTTTGTCAAAAGCGACAGCCTTCTTCGCTTTGAGGCAACGCGAGCAGAAAAGTTC
>NZ_JASOLS010000032.1:0-18192 GCF_030215295.1 Corynebacterium sp. UMB6689
ACATCCTTAGCGGTATCAAACGGATCAGCCTCCTGACCCTCAACAACAGTGACCTTATCCGTCACCACAGAAGCATCTGGCGCCGGAGTCTCTTCGGAACCGTTGTCGTCCTTGCCCTTTTCGTGGCCGTTAACCGGAACTTCAACATCAACCTTGCCGTCCGGCAGATCCGGATCCGTAATGGTCACCGTGATCGGGCCGTCAACGTCGGTACCCGGAGTGACGATGACCTTGCCGTCCTCGTCAATCTCGACCGGGACGTCCTTACCATCCTCATCCTTAGCAGAGATCTTGGTGTCATCATCCGGGTTGGTGACCTTGACACCAGTGTCCTGCGGATCATTCGACGGATCGACCGGCTTCACATCACCATCAACGGTGGTCTTCTTGGATTCCGGAGCATCCGGCTTCTCAACCGTGACCTTGGCCTCGATGGTCTCGCGGGAACCATCCGGGTAGGTCACGACGACCGGAATCGTGTAGTCGCCAGGCTTCGCATCCTTTGGCGGCTCGACCTCGATCGAGCCATCCGGGTTAACCGTGATCCACTCCGGCTTGTCGACCTTGTTGCCCTCCGGATCAGTCACCTGACCGCCCGGCTCGAAGGTGGTTCCTTCCGGAATCTCCTGGCCGTCCTTGTCCTTCGGAGCATCCACTGTGGTCTTCTTACCGGCAGGAACAGTAGCGTCCTCGTACTGCGGCTCAAATTCACCGTTCTGGCGAACCTTATCCACCGCAATGAAGGAATCCTGACCAACCACGACATCGTAAGCATTCACCAGCTGTGCGACATAGGTGCCCGGGTTATTGAAATCTTCGGGAGCCAGGGAGCAGTTTGCTGCGTCCGCTAGGGTGTCGACCGCGCAGTCTTCACCAATCTGCTTACCGTCCGGACCAATCCAGCGGATCTTGTTGTTACCGGAGAACGGCAGCGCGCCCGTCAACTTGATGTTCGCCGGCTCAAGGTTGTTGATGCCTTCCGGAAGGTCTGCCGGGTTGAGGAAGGAATCGTAATTAACGATGTCCAAATTAACGATGTCGGCCTGAACCTCAGCGAAGTTGATGTTGTACCAACGGTGGTTGGTAAAACTTGCAATGCCAACTGCGCCGTCGGAGTTCGGGTTCTCACCCGAGTTGGCATTTACACTTTGGAAGACAGGCGTGGGGAAGCCGCTGAAGGAGTTGAGGACCTTACCGTCCTTCTCAGCCCAGATGTACGTGTAATCCTTCATACGACGTCCGATGTCATCGCCCATGCGGATCGTGTAACGGCCATCCGCATTGGTTTCGGCACCAACGGTCTTAAGGATCGGCTCCTTGCCGTTAGCTCGCATGTTTTCGATCATGCTCTTCGTGGCGGCAGCCTGCTCACGGTATGGCTTATCGGCAATGGCTAGACGCTCGAATTCGGCAACACCCTCGTCGGAAAGCACAGAGGCGTAGACCTTTGCACCCTCGATCGGCTGATCGCCCTTCCACCAGTAGAGCGGACCGGTTTCATTACGGTCAGGTCCGCCTTCAGCGTCAGACCACACGCGACCAAAGTAAGAGAAACGCGGAGCCTTAGTGCCGGAAGGCTGGGCCCAACCTTCCTCATCCATGGAAAAGTCCGGGCTCACCATGTAGGACTTCTCGTCAACACTCGGCGCGCGCTCTTCCAAGAAGACACCGGTACGCTGCATGTTGTAGTTCTCAAAGTAGAACGCGCCGTTTGCGGTGCCCTGGGTGACCGGCGCCCACGCACCGGGCACACCGCCACCAGCTTGGCGAACGTAAGTCAGGTCGTTGCCGGTTTCCTCGTTCTTCAGCGGAGAATCGACCCAAATGCGGTATTCCTGACCACGGAGTGCGCGGAAGAGGTGCGGCTTGCCGTTCGCATCGACGAAAGAGTACTCACCACCCGGAACCTCGCTGTCCGGGTGGGAAAGCAGGTTGCCATCCTCGCCCTTCGCACGAAGATCAAACACGTAGTTACCGCTGGAGCTGCCAAGCTGGTGAGACTTCGTGGAGAAAATCGGCGAAATCGTGCCGTCACGATCCTTGAACTGCATGTAAACGGTGGCGTCGTTGATGCCCATAGTCCCCTTGAGGGAACTCGACGCACTCGTTTCTTTCAGGCCGACAACACCAGAGAGCGTAGCCAGCGCGTTGGTCATATCAAAGCGACTACCGATGTAACCGTTGGCGATACCATCCGCTTCAATAATCTTGGTCGGATCCGTAACCGGAGTAGCAGCAACCGTGCCCGAAGTCTGAGCCTGAGCTTCTGCTGCAGACTGCGGGGAAACAACTGGGTGTACAAACGGCGCCACCAGCGCCACGGAGAGAGCAGCGGCAGCAATGGTAGTGCCGCGACGGCGCACAGCAGTACTCTTAATTTCCTTCTTGTTCATACCAAGAAGTCCTTTCCTTAAGTCTTGAAAGAGTGATCACGCTAGGGAGACGTGACCGCGCAAGGGATAAAACCGGCTTACGCAACCGAGAGCAGCTCATTTCAGACACCTTGGAAGAAGGTCAGAGGTCCCAAAGGTCTATGAACAAACTCGCTTCCAATGTTAGCCCCATTCACGAATTAAAGAAACCGTACGGCATCCTGAAAATTTCATGAACGGAGCTTTCTGTCGTCGACCAGAAAAAGCACATGTTTGACCTGCTCTTTTCAAACAACTGCGACACGCGGCTGCAGTTGTTGAATAGATCACATTGTCGCTTTGGCAACATTTGCCCCAGGAATGCACTCCTAACGGGGGTGTTTTATACAAGGCTGTGCCAGGTGGGATTGCGGGAGGCGCCGCCAAGCAGGGCATATTGAGCGCACAAATGTTGTCACAGAAACACAAACCGCCCCGCTCTCCCCGTATCGTGCATATCGACAATTGTGTCCACGATACTGTGGGAGAAACGAGGCGGTGGTTGTTGCACTGTTTCTACGGAACGCCGTCGCCGTTAGGCAGTTCCTAAGGTTGGTTTATCTTGGACCGGCCTGCGCCTTACTGGTCTTGCATGACGTCGTGGCGCACGATGGTCTGGTCGCGGCCGGGGCCAACACCGATGTAGGAGATGCGGCAGCCCGAGAGTTCCTCCAGGCGCAGGACGTAATCCTGAGCCTTCTGCGGGAGCTCCTCGAAGGTCTGGCAGCCAGTGATGTCCTCGTCCCAGGCCGGCATGGTCTCAAAGATGGGCTCGGCGTGGTGGAACTCAGACTGGGTCAGCGGCATCTCGTCGTAACGCTTGCCATCAACGTCATAAGCCACACAGATAGGAATCTCACCGATGCCGGTGAGCACATCCAACTTGGTCAGGAAGTAATCCGTGAAGCCGTTGACGCGGGTGGCATAGCGGGCGATAACAGAGTCGTACCAGCCGCAGCGGCGCTTGCGGCCAGTGTTGACGCCGATTTCGCCGCCGGTGGTCTGCAGGTACTCGCCCCACTTGTCGAAAAGCTCCGTAGGGAAAGGACCAGCGCCGACACGGGTGGTGTAGGCCTTGATGATGCCCAGGGAGGTAGTAATGCGCGTCGGGCCAATACCGGAGCCCACAGCAGCGCCGCCAGCAGTCGGGTTCGAGGAGGTCACGAACGGGTAGGTGCCGTGGTCAACGTCCAGCATGGTAGCTTGGCCGCCCTCCATGAGGACGTGCTTGCCTTCATCCAGTGCCTGGTTCAGTTCCAGCTCAGCCTCAATAACCATCGGGCGCAGGCGGTCGCGGTAGCTCAGGAAGTACTCCACTACCTGCTCCGGATCAATTGCCTTGCGGTTGTACATCTTCACCAGCATCTGGTTCTTAATGTCCAGGGCGGATTCAACCTTCTGGCGCAGGATAGACTCATCAAAGATGTCCTGCACGCGGATGCCGATGCGCGCGACCTTATCGGCATAGGCCGGGCCAATACCACGGCCGGTGGTGCCGATGGCGCGCTTGCCCAGGAAGCGCTCCTGCACGCGGTCCAAGGTCTGGTGGTAGGGCGCCACGAGGTGCGCGTTGGCGGAAATCTTCAGGCGCGAAGCGTTAGCGCCGCGGGCTTCGAGACCATCGATTTCATCGAAAAGGGCCTCCAGGTTAATCACCACGCCGTTACCCAGGACCGGGGTGGCGTTTTCAGAAAGAATGCCGGCGGGAAGGAGCTTCAGCTCGTACTTCTCGCCGCCGACCACGACGGTGTGGCCGGCATTGTTACCGCCGTTGGGCTTAACTACGTAATCGACTTTGCCGCCGAGAATGTCAGTAGCCTTGCCCTTGCCTTCATCGCCCCATTGGGCGCCGACGATGACGATCGCTGCCATGTTTGGTGTCACTTCCTATTTATTGAAGTCAAATACGCACCTACTTTACCCGCCATATTGGTGCAGTGTTGAGTTTGTGACAAGCTCGTCAGGAAATGATGCGCCGGCACACCGGGGAGAGGTTCGTCTCGAATCTCCTTTAAGCCCTCCTAAGCGGTTTCGGTGTTTGAATTAGCACCGTCGCCCTTGTCTTTCTCTTCGATGAAGATAGTGTCATCGGTGAACATCAGCCTCGAATTGGTTGGGGTGCTGATAATGACGCCATCGTCAACAACGGCAATTTGGGCTTCGATGTCATCGACGCCGATTCGGTAGAGACCGTTGCTTTCGATCTTCTTGCCATCAGTTGGGAGGTTGTCGACACCGCCCTGGTTGAAACTGGTTTCTCCCTCCAACGGACGGAGGCTCACCACATCGAATTCCATATCTTCCGGCAGGTTAGTCTTATCGCTTTTGACGACCCAGGCTCCGCCATCGCCATGTGCACAGTCAATGGACTTTTCAGACGCATCAATACCGCACACCAAGTTCCAGCCATCAGCGGAAATATCGAAGAGCGTTTCGCCGCGGAGATCCTCCTCATCCTGGGCTAGCTCCGCGGAGTCGGTGGGTTCTGACTTGATGTCAATGAAGAAGATGTCCGAGTTCACGCCGTCGAAGGAATTTTCCATGGACGTGGCTTCGGTGCCCGGACGCTTGTTTACTTTGCCCTCGACACCGACGATGTCGCCATCAGTCTCGGACTCATAGGTATAGCCTTCACCATCCTCTTCCACCTCTAAAGAAGAGGACGTGATGTAGAGGGCATCCTCGTCCCTGAGATCACCCTTGGAAAAGAAGACGGGAACCTTGACATCCTTCCCATCAAACTCGCCTTCCAACACCACATAGCTGAGGAATTTACAGGAATCATATTCGTCCTCACCGACGCTCACGTCTTCAAATTTCTCAGTGGATCCCTTCACGTAGGCTTCTTCATTCTCTAGGACCTTACTGAGTTTGGTGTCCTCGAGTTCCTTCTTCTCGTCGCAGTCAGCGTTGGCGCTTGAGGAGGATGCACTGCTGGACGTCGAGGTGGCCTTAGAAGAAGTAGTCATCACAGAACTCGTCGTCGACTCAGTGGCAGCTTCGGTGAATGCCGGCTCCTCGGTTTCAGTTAGCGAGCCTCCCAGGAAGCTGCACGAGCTCATCAAGAGACCAGCGGTGGATACAAGCGCAAGGGTTGTCATACGGGCGGACATGGTGATTACCTCCAGCTGTTAGACAAAGAAGAATTGAGTGGAAGAGTTGAGTATTAAGAAGTTTGGCGTTGCCTTGGAGCCTACTGGCAGAATGTGACGCGCACTACTTTTCTGGGGAAAGCTCCGCTGTTTGTGCGTCGCTGAAGGAGCTTTTTAGCCAAGCCCTTCCAACGCTTCTATGCTTCTTGTATGATCTGTGCGCTTTTAGACTGCGGTGGCCACCTCAACGACGCTCACACTAGACTCACTGAGACTGCCCGGCGCGGAATACGTATCGAGCACTTCCACGTCGCGGAGGTTCCCAGCCGGCAAGAGCTGAAGGCTGTTGATGCACTGGCCAAGGAAATCCTGCCGGAGGACCCCACCCCATCGCTGGATGAGATAGCTGCGCAACCGGACGTGAGCCACCTCGGCGCACCGGGGCCAGCACCGCAAGCCCCATTCCTGCACGAGTCGCTGCGCATCGTGGTGATCGGTAGCGATGCCGCTCTTAGCGCCGTACTGACCCGCATGATGCGAGCGGATTACCTGTGGGCCGAGGTGGGCTACGTCCCCATTGGGGAGCACTCCACCGCAGCGATGAACTGGGGCCTGAAATCGAGCGAAACGGGCCAGGGTCTCGCCGACCAGGTCGCGGTTGTCGAGGAAGCGCTCTCCTTTGCCCTGACCGCACCGGTCAAGCCGGTGCCGCTCATCCGCAATGATGCGGGCCTTGCCGTGGCCGGTTCGGCAACGATTGCGGAATGGTCGAATGAGGAAATCACCGGGGAAATTATCGTCGACGATGCCATACTACTGCGCGCAGACCGTGAGAAGGAGGTCTTCGGGGCAAAGCTCGTGCCGATGGTGAATGCGCCAGGCATAGTGGCGGCGAAGGCGGTGACGAGTTTTGAGGCGGACGCAGCGCCGCGCCGTGGGCTCTTCGCCCGCCTGCGCAAGTCTGCCCAGCCGGGGCAGCTCGACCCCGCCAGCGTCATACAGGGCCGGGCGGTGCAGGCCGGGGGGCCGTCACTAAGCGTGAGCGTCGATGGAGTCCGCGCCAAGCGGCCGGTCAAGCGAGTGACGTTTTACCGTCACCTGCGGGATCTGCAGATAGTGCGACCCTAGACAGCAAGCCTGAGCCTCAGGTTTAGCCCTAATCCTCTTCCCAGACCTCCGGCGGATAGGCCGGGTGCTTGGAGGTGGGCACGAGCTGCGCCACGGCTGACTCACGGGACATGCCGCACACCATGAGCAGGTCCACGATGATGGAGCGCGTCTGGGCCAGTACGGCATAGGCGGAGAGCACCGCCTCCTCGCCGGCAACGTCGACCGAGCAGCGGGCGCCCAGCTGGCGTAAGCGGTTGACGATCTCCGGAATGGCTTGTGCCTCATCCACGCGGCGCTCATGCGCTGTTTGGTGGGTATAGAGGTCGGAGAGCTCCATCGTGATTTCAGCAAGTTCGTCGATGATCTCAACTTGCTCGGCGGTGGCTTGGTCACCGTCCTCGGCGAGAACAAGCGCACGGCGGGAGAGCACGCGGGTGCCGCGGACCATGTTGTCAACAGGAGTGAGGATGCGCTCCAGGGAGCGCACGGTGCGCTGCGTGCTCCACAGGAAGGGCGACAAACGTGCGGTTTCCGCGCCGCCCTTGGTGGCGTTGAGCATGTTGTTGATGTCATCCTGCGTGCCGCGCACGGCGTCGCGGGCCTCAGTGATGGTTTCGGGATCATTTTCTTCCAGCCCCTTGGCAACGTCGGAAAGGACCAGGGAGGTAATGCCTAAGACCTTCGAGACTTCCGAGCGGCCCGCGCGCAAGGGCGAGGAGGGAATCAGCACAATCATTGTGAGGCCAATGACCGCGCCGATGATGGCGTCAATGGCACGGGAGATGCCGCCCATTTCTTCCGGTGGAAGAATCGTGGCGATGAGGATGGCCGCGATGACGATCTGGTTGCTCACCAGCTGCGAGCTGGTGACAAAGGAGCCGATAATCAGGGCCAACCCGATGATGATGGTCATATGGATAGGCCCGGTCCCGAGGGCATCGACAAGCAGCGTGCCCACCAGCACGCCCACGATGCCGCCAATGGACATGTCGATGGCGCGCTTGAGGCGATCGTTGCCAGATAGGCCCAGGATGATGATCACGGCCATCGGTGCGAAGAAAGGTTGCTCGTGGCCGAAGAAATCGTGCGCAACATAGAAGGCCAAACCAGCGCCTATCGTGCACTGAAGCATAAACACGAGCCGGTTACGGATGCGTGTGAGGCGCGCCTTGAGGGATTTATCCACCAACCGCAGCTGCTCGCGGGTAGTTTTGCGAACGCGCTTGACGGTACTTGACGAACTCGACGATGACTCTTGCGCTTCCATGACTCCGGTATTTTACGCGTTCTGGCGGCGGGTTTGGATGAACAAAGCCACCCCTCGTGGGTGAGGGATGGCTTGTTGGCATGTGATGACGCCGCTCAGCGCCGGCGGCTGCTCAGCAGCGTCATCCAGTTGGTGTGGGTTTACTTAGAAACGGTCTTGCCCACGGAGTGCAGGTCCTGGCAGGCCTCAACAACGCGGTCAGCCATACCCTGCTCAGCCTTCTTGAGGTAGGAGCGCGGGTCGTAGACCTTCTTGTTGCCCACCTCGCCGTCGATCTTGAAGACGCCGTCATAGTTAGCGAACATGTGGCGTGCAACCGGGTTGGTGAAGGCATACTGGGTATCGGTGTCAACGTTCATCTTGATGACGCCGTAGCGCAGAGCCTCTTCAATCTTTTCCTTCTCGGAGCCGGAGCCACCGTGGAAGACGAAGTCGAAGGGCTGGGAGCCTTCCTCCAGGCCGAGCTTCTTCACAGCAACCTTCTGGCCCTCATCCAGAACCTCCGGGCGCAGCTTCACGTTGCCCGGCTTGTAGACGCCGTGGACGTTGCCGAAGGTAGCGGCCAGCAGGTAGCGACCCTTCTCACCGGTACCGAGGGCATCAACGGTCTTTTCAAAGTCCTCCGGAGAGGTGTAGAGGTTCGCGCCGGCCTTGGCCTCAACGCCGTCCTCTTCGCCGCCAACGACGCCGATCTCAACCTCGAGGATGATGTTGGCGTTGTGGGCCTTCTCGAGGAGCTCCTGAGCGATCACGAGGTTCTCATCGATCGGGATAGCGGAGCCATCCCACATGTGGGACTGGAAGAGCGGCAGCTCGCCGCGGTCAACGCGCTCCTGGGAGAAGGCGATCAGCGGACGCACGTACTCATCCAGAACTTCCTTCTGGCAGTGGTCAGTGTGCAGCGCAACGTTAATGCCGTAGTGCTGAGCAGCCTCGTGAGCGAAGGCAGCCAGTGCCTTAGCGCCGGCAACCTTGTTCTTCACGGACAGGCCGGAACCGAACTCCGCGCCGCCGGTGGAGAACTGGATGATGCCGTCGGACTCAGCCTCGGCGAAGCCGCGGAGAGCGGCGTTGATGGTTTCGGAGGAGGTGCAGTTGATTGCCGGGAATGCGAAGCCGCCCTTCTTGGCGGTATCCAGCATCTGGTTATAAACCTCAGGGGTTGCAATAGGCATGAAATTCCATCCTTTGGAGTTGCTGTGCAGTAAGCCGTGCCGTCTCACAAACCAGCGAAACAACACGTTCCAACACCCAAGTATGCCTGTTATTGTGGTTTTCCGCCGCGAGATGCGATGTGACCTCACTTAAACACCGCTCCGCATGGGCAGGAATCCCCCGACCACCTGGGGAAACGCTGCTATTTCTTGGATTCTGACTTGTACTTCACAATCCGGGTGCAGGCCTCCAACAACATCCAACCGGACAATTGAACGGACAAATCGCGCTCAGCCACGCGGATAATGCCCATCTTCTGGCTCAATGACGAGGGGCCGAAACCGTAGTTATGGGGAAGCTTCGCATCCGCGGTCCAATCGGAACCGAAGATGGGCAAGCCGTCTACCTCTAGGCGGTGTTCCCACACGGATTCCGCCGAGGCCGTCACGAGGCGAGCGGCCAGCTTCTTCGTCGCGCGGTTGGCCGGAGAATCGCCCGGCAGGCGGACCGCCACGTCCGCGAGGTAGCGAGCAAGGATGCCCTTGAAGAGGCCGCCGTCGCCGTCGCCAGTCTGCCAGTCGATGACGCCCGTGTACGTCGCCATGCCCGTGGCCACCGCTTGGACTAGGCCACGGATGCGAGTGGTGTAATCCATCATGTCCGCGGCGAGTTCTGCCTCGTGGACGGAGTCGATATCCTCCACGGAGCGCAGGCCGGTCTTCTCCCGCAGCGCCAGCACGATTTCCAAGCAGGCACCGAGCACCACGCCTTGGCAGTAGGGGTGGATGTTGCGGACGATCTCCTGCCCATCCATACGCATGCGGATGCCGTCCATGACGAAGCCATCGTCGTCAATCAAGTGATCGTAGATCCAGTCCACGATGTGGCGGGCCTCGTCCACGCGCCCCATGCGGGCCAGCATGATGGCGCCCGGCCCGTTCGAGGGGACGTTGAGGAAGGTCTCGCCTTCGCGCCAGGGCAGCACGCCGACCTGGGTGTCGATGCCATCGCGGATGTTGTGCTGCAGGGTGCCCAACTTCTTGTAGGGGCGCTGCTTCTTGAGCTCACCGGCCCGGGCGATGGCTAGGGCGAGCCATGCTTTGTCGTCGTAGTAGCGGTTCTTCGTCAGCGCACGGAGATTGCGCACATGGATGCCGCGGATGGTGTCAGCGATGCGCGCGCGGCGGGCTTTGGTGTTTTTGCGCAGGGCCGCATCAACAAGACAGTCCAGATAATGCGCCTGCCACCAATAATGCCAATGCACAAAGAGTGATTCCTTGGTGGTGGGTGGCCAACTCACCACGGCAAGGTTGGTACGGGGCAAGCCCCACACGGCCTGCGCGTGACGCTCATTGATGGCTGTTTCCGCAAGGTCGGCGCGGTGGGACCATTTCTCTAACACTTTTGTCTCATCATTCTCACAATGTGAATTCGTTACCTAGATGTAAACACAGTGCGCGGGATCTCACCAAGCTTTTGATAAATCGGCGTGCTGCCGAATCCATGCATGCATGGCAATGCCTGCGGCCACGCCCGCGTTGATGGAGCGAGTAGAACCAAATTGCGCGATTGAGCAGGTCATTACTGCTGCGTCCTGGGCTTCCGGGCTGACGCCTGGGCCTTCCTGTCCGAAGAGGAGCAGACAGCGCTCAGGCAGCTCAGCGGTTTCTAGGGGGACACACCCGGGGGTGTTATCGATGGCCACGACGGTCAGTTCCTGGTCCGCCGCCCAGGCCATCAGCTCAGTAACATCCGCGTGGTGCATGAGGTGCTGGTACCTGTCGGTGACCATGGCGCCGCGCCGGTTCCAGCGGCGGCGTCCCACAATGTGGACGGTGTCGACGGCAAAGGCGTTGGCAGTGCGCACCACGGTGCCGATGTTGGAATCGTTTTCGAAGTTCTCGATGGCGATGTGCAGCGCATGCCGGCGCTTATCGATATCCTCCCGGATCGCCTCGCGTGTCCAGTAACGGTAGGCATCGACGACATTGCGGCGATCCCCCTCCGCGAGCAGTTCGGGATCGTATTTCTCCGCTTCGGGGCCTTCGGGCAGCGGGCCTTCCCACGGGCCAACACCGTGGCGGCCCTCGTTCCACTCGGTGGGGCCTTTGGCTGCCGCCTCTTCCTCGGGCTTAGGCAAGGTCAAGATCCTCAAGGCCCAGCAGGTAGCGGTATTCCAGGCCCTCGGCGGCAATGGCTGCGCCGGCATCGGTGTTGCGGTCCACCACGGTGGCCACTCCGACGACCTCGGCGCCTGCCTTACGAAGAGCCTTCACGGCGGTCAGCGGCGAGTTGCCGGTCGTGGTGGTGTCCTCGACAACGAGCACCTTCTGGCCCTCGACGTTGAAGCCCTCAATCTGACGCTGCATGCCGTGCTTCTTGGCTTCCTTGCGAACAACGAAGGCGTCGATATCGCGGCCATCGGCATGCATGATGGACAGCGCGACCGGGTCCGCGCCCATGGTCAGGCCACCGGCGGCAGCATAATCCCAGTCAGCGGTGAGCTCACGCAGCAGCGAGCCGATAAGGCGCGAGGCCTCGTGTTGCAGGGTGGCGCGGCGCAGGTCCACGTAGTAGTCAGCCTCCTTGCCAGAGGACAGCGTGACCTTGCCGTGGACGACGGCCAGCTCCTTCACCAGTTCTGCTAGGCGTTGCTTCTTCTGCTGATCCAGGCTCATCGCTCGCTCCTTAAAGTCTGTGGCTGTTCGGCCGTGAAAAATCCGCTCTGTAGTTTACCCTCTTCCCGCACGGTTGCCCGCGACTAGTGCTGGTGCTCGGCTGTGACACCTGGCTGCGGCGCCTCGCCGCGGCGGCAGGCTGGCGGGTCTAGTCGAAGATGGAGGAGCCGCCATCGAAGCGGCGCGGCAGGCGGGCCTGATTGTTTTCGTGGGTGGGGCGCTCGTGGCCATCGGCAATCGCGTCGACTTCATCCGCACCCAGGCTGGAGTGGTCAATGGTGCCGCGGGCCTCGCTGGTGGTGCGGCTCGGCATGACCACCGGCTCGGTGGGGCGCTGGATGGTGGGGGCGTCGAGGGAATCATCGCGGTCCGGAACCGCCGTGGGCCCGGTGGGTTCCGGCTGCGGAGGTTCCGGGATGTCGCGGCTGGGGTCCAGCTCATCGACGCGCAGGACCTGAGCGGCTTCGGAGCGCGGTGGAAGAACGCGAGCAGCATCGGCGAGCAGCGACAGCGGTTCGAGCAGCTCTTCCCACTCAGCGCTGCGGGCCTGCCGGGTAGTTTGGGCCAGCACCCACTCCCCTTCCAGCCACACGGCAGTCACCGCGGCGGGTAGATGATTCAACGCCGTACTCACTCGGGTATCGATGAAGCGCTGGCCCACGCCAGCATCGGAGGCGAAAACCTCGAAGCCTTCCTCCTCACGCACGTACAACAGATCCTCGGAGAGGTTTTCGATCTCCTCGCCTTCGCGGCGGAAATCCACCACGATATCGGAGGCCGCGCCGGTGCGCATAGCCATGACGGGGATAGCACCCATATCGAAGAGCAGCGTCTCGTGCCCCCGGACAGTTCCGGCGACGATGTCGCGGGGTTCGTGGCCGCGGGCGGCAGCGCCGCGGGTCCACTCATCCGCCAGGTAGGAATCATGCTTGAGGTATTCCCAGCCGCGCTGCTGGCCAAAGGCCTTGCGCTCACGGCGGGCACTGCCCGGCACGAGGTACTTGGCGCGCTCTGCGCGCTCCGCAAAGCTGGGTGCGGCAGCCTGCGGTTCGGCCGCCGGTTCCTCACTGGGCTCAGCGGCGGCCGGTTCTTCAGCGGCATCCGCAGTTGGCTCGGTTGCCGGCTCAGCCACGGGTTCTGGCTCCGGCTCGGTAATGATGTCGGGCTCTGGAGCAGGCTCAGGTTCCTCGGCGAGCGCGGGTTCCTCGGCGAGCGCGGGTTCCTCGGCGAGCGCGGGCTCTGAGGGGGAGTCAGGGGTGAGTTCAGGCGCAGCGGTATCGGCCGCTGTGGTGGTTTCGTCGGCGGAGAGCGCGGCGCGCTGGCGGTGATCCAACCAGAGCACGATGAGACCAGCCACGAGCGCGACGGCGGCGAGGGATAAGAGTACGAAAGGCATCACTGCCTGACTCTAATCGCCCAGCGCGCTCGATCTGCGCTGACGCGCTGGTCACGCGCGGATTCTAGACGTGCTCGCGGTCGCCACGCTCCACCGGATTCTTCGGGTTGGCTGACCACTGCGACCATCCACCCACGAAGTGGCGCAAGCCGGTAAAGCCCACGTGTTCCAGCACGGCGATGGTAAGCGCGGAGTGGTTACCGGAGCCGGAGTAGATGATGGCGCCGTCCACGTTTTCCTTGGTCACGCCGTGCTGCTCAAGGATTTCGAGGATTTCTTCCTTGGACTTCCACACGGTGACGTCCTGCGTGTGAAAGAGGCGCTCCGGAAGGTTGACTGCACCCGGGATGTGGCCGGCCTTCAAGTCGAGGTTCTCGCGGCGGCCGGCGAAGCGGTTGCGCGTGCGAACGTCGAGAAGCAGGCCCTTGTGCTCCCTGACCTCATCGATGGTGGCCGTGGGCATCGACCCCGTGGTCACTTCAAAGTCCGAGGGCATGCCCAAGTTACCCGGGCCGGTAAGGGTGGGCAGGGACTGGGCACGCCAGTTTGACAGGCCGCCGTCGAGGATGCGGACGTTGTGGATGCCCGCCCAGCGCAGCGTCCACCACGCACGGCCAGCGAAGAGTCCGCGGCCTTCGTCGTAGACAACGACTTCGCTGTCCTCCTCTAGACCCCAGAGGTCGATCCACTCTTGAATCTTCTCGGTCTGCGGGAGTGGGTTGCGCCCTACCTTGGAGCCGGGCAGGCCCACGAAGGCTGAAGCGGCGTCGGCGTACTGGGCAGTCGGAATGTGGAGGGAGGAAAACTGATTGAAGGCCTCGCCTTCCCCTGGAGCCCAGAGGGAAGCGAGGATGGTCGTCTTATCACCGCGGTAAATCTTCTCACTCAACTCGTGAGGGGAGATCAAAATGCTCATGTCCCTAGATCATAGGGGCATGAGCGAAGAGTGGCGACCGATGAACGCGGTGAGCGCGGTGAGCGCTAATCGCGCTCACCGGTTTAGTCGGTGCCTTAGGCGGTGCGGGCAGCTAGCTCCAGGCGCTCGCCACCGTCGGCGACGTCAACGTGCACGGTATCGCCGTCCACGATGTCACCGGCCAGGAGCTTCTTGGCCAGCTGGTCACCGATGGCCTGCTGAATCAGGCGGCGCAACGGGCGGGCACCATAGGCCGGGTCATAACCGCGCTCCGCCAGCCACAGCTTGGCCGCGTCGGAGACCTGCAGCGTCAGGCGGCGGCCGGACAGGCGCTCGGCCAAGCCCTTGAGCTGGATGTCCACGATGCCGGAGAGCAGATCCGAGGTCAGCGGCTCAAACATCACCACATCATCAAGACGGTTGATGAACTCCGGTTTGAAGCTGCGCTTGACTGCCTCCATGACCTCCTCCTTGGTGCCGCCGGCACCCAGGTTCGAGGTCAGGATGATGACCGTGTTGCGGAAGTCCACGGTACGGCCCTGGCCATCGGTCAGGCGGCCTTCATCGAGCACCTGGAGCAGCACGTCGAAGACATCCGGGTGGGCCTTCTCGACTTCGTCGAAAAGCACCAGCGTGTACGGACGGCGACGCACCGCCTCCGTGAGCTGTCCACCGGCGTCATAGCCCACGTATCCCGGAGGGGCACCGACGAGGCGAGCGACGGAGTGCTTCTCACCGAACTCGGACATATCGATGCGAACCATGGCGGATTCATCGTCAAAGAGGAAGTCCGCCAAAGCCTTCGCCAGCTCCGTCTTACCCACGCCGGTCGGGCCCAGGAAGAGGAAGGAACCGGTCGGACGGTTCGGGTCAGCCACACCGGCGCGGGCGCGGCGCACGGCGTCGGACACCGCGGTGACGGCCTCCTTCTGGCCCACCACGCGCTGCCCCAGCACAGACTCCATGTTGAGCAGCTTCTCGGTCTCACCCTGCAGCATCTTGCCGGCCGGAATACCGGTCCAGGCGGAGACAACCTCTGCGATGGTATCCGGAGTGACCTCCTCGCTGAGCATGGTGTTGTGCTGCTGCTGAGCCTTCTCCTCGGCGGCAGCCAGGTCCTTCTCCAGCGGTGGCATCTTGCCGTAGTTGATCTCGGAGGCCAGTGCTAGGTCACCATCGCGCTCCGCAATCTCTGCCTGGCGGCGCAGATCCTCCAGTTGTTCCTTGATGGTCTGCACATCATCGATGGCCTTCTTCTCATTGGCCCAGCGGGCCTTGAGCTCACCGAGCTTCTCGCGCTCATCAGCCAGCTCCTGCTGAAGGGCAGTCAGGCGGTCCTTCGAGGCGGCGTCCGATTCCTTCTTCAGAGCCAGCTCCTCAATCTCGAGGCGGCGCACGATGCGCTCCAGCTCATCAATCTCCTGCGGGGAGGAGTCAATCTCCATGCGCAGGCGAGAGCCTGCCTCATCAACCAAGTCGATGGCCTTATCCGGCAGGAAGCGGTTGGTGATGTAACGGTGCGAGAGCTCAGCGGCAGAGACCAAGGCCGAGTCCTGGATACGCACGCCATGGTGCACCTCGTAGCGCTCCTTGAGGCCACGGAGGATACCGATGGTGTCCTCCACGGAGGGCTCAGCGGCGTAGACCTGCTGGAAGCGGCGCTCCAGGGCGGCGTCCTTCTCGATGTACTTGCGGTATTCATCGAGGGTGGTGGCACCGACCAGGCGCAGCTCGCCGCGGGCCAGCATGGGCTTAATCATGTTGCCGGCATCCATGGAACCTTCACCGGTGGCGCCGGCTCCGACGATGGTGTGCAGCTCATCGATGAAGGTGATGATCTGTCCATCGGAAGCCTTAATCTCATCGAGCACAGCCTTGAGGCGCTCCTCGAACTCGCCGCGGTACTTCGCGCCGGCGACCATGGAGCCAAGGTCCAGGCTCAGCAGCGTCTTGCCCTTGAGGGATTCCGGTACGTCACCCGCCACGATACGGCGGGCCAAGCCCTCCACGATGGCGGTCTTACCCACACCGGGCTCACCGATGAGCACCGGGTTATTCTTCGTGCGGCGGCTAAGAACCTGGACCACGCGGCGGATCTCCTGATCACGGCCGATGACCGGGTCAATCTTGCCTTCGCGGGCACGGGCGGTGAGGTCCGTGGCGTACTTCTCCAGAGCCTGGAACTGCTCCTCGGGGTTCTCCGAGGTCACCTTGGCTGCACCACGCACGGAGGGGAAAGCGCCCTTGAGCGCGTCGTAAGTGGCACCCCGGGAGGTCAGCAGCTCCGCGGCATCCGTCTTCGAGCCCGCAATAGCTGCAAGCAAAACCTCGGTGGAGACGTACTCATCACCAAGCTCGCCGGCCAGCTCCTGGGCGCGGGTGAGGACGTTGAGGGCGTCGCGGTTAAAGTTCGGGTTCGCCATGTTGGCGCCCTCGGCCTTCGGGAGGGCGCCGATAAGCTGGCGTGCCTCCTTGAGCACCGTCTCCGGATCCACACCGGTGGCCTTGAGCACTGGGGCGGCAATGCCGTCCTTCTGCTCAAGGATGGCTGCTAAGAGGTGTGCCGGGCGGATGTCCGGGTTACCGTTGGCGGAAGCCGTCTGCAGTGCTTGCTGCAGGGCCTCCTGAGTTTTAGTGGTGGGGTTAAAAGAACTCATTGTTGTGTTTCTCCGTTTCTAGCGTTTATTCAAACTTCCCTGCGGCTACAGCAGGGAAGGAAGCTTCACTGTCTATAACGCTACAGAACTTGAGTCTGTTCCACTCAACTAGAAGTTTTTTAAACCAACCACCCCCGACCGGGTTGATAGGGCTTCACTCAAGTTTTTCTTCTGCCCGCTTGGCAGGCCATAGGCATAAGAAAACCAGCCCCACCGCCCTGCTGGGTGCAACGGTGCGGAGGGACCGGTGCGGTAAATGCTTAAGCCGACTGAGAGGCTTGTGGTTGCTCCTCTGGAAGGTCGTAGGAAAAGGACGCGAGAACCACGGCCGTGACAAAGTAATAGAGGGACCACTTCTGTTCGAGGTCGATATCTCGAAACTCACCCATCGACGCCAAGTGGCACATGCCGTCAGCACCGGCCCACAGGGTGAGGTTCTTGATGTAAACCAAGCGGTCCTCCGGCGCATAGCCGGCCTCTCGCAGCGCCTCACGGGCAAACTGCATCAGCAGCGCGAAGGACTCACCCATCTGGGTTTGCTCCTCACCGTCCTCACTCAACGGCACCACGGAGCCGGAGGCAGTAGCAATGCAGGCGCTATAGCGTTCGGGGAAGGTCACCGCATAGTGGAAATAGGCCACCGCAACGCACAGGAGCTTGTCGACGGCCGATGCACCCTCCGGCAGCCGCTCCAGCAGGTAGAGACTGTAGGCTTCAAGCTCGCAGTCGGTTTCCCGCTCAACGGATTCGCGCAAAACGAAGTCATTGTCCACCAGCGAAGCAACGAAAAAATCGGAGACACCGAAATACTCGGCCACGTTCTCAATGGTCACGTACTGCAGCCCTTCCCGCGCTGCCAGCTGGATGGCACGTTCCTTAACAGCCATGCGTGCCCGCTCTGTGGAAAGTTCCTGCAAGTCCTCAATCGCGGAGATGTCCAACAAAATATCGCGGTCCGGAACAAACCCGGCGAGCAACGCGCGATACTCCTGCATCGGGCTACACAGATCCGGCATCTCCAAGAACTCTGCAGCCTTGAACAGGGTTCCAATGAGTGCTTTACATACTTCACGGAGGTTAAAGCGTCGCACCACCGAGTGCTGGTGCCGCAGCACACCCAAAACACTCAGGTGCGCCATACCGTGGACGGTAGCCAAGGTGGCTACGCTCAGCCGCGCCAACGTTTGAAAGCACACATCGCTTCCTACCTTAAGCTTCTCCTCGGCCGCGATGAGCGAGATGTTTTCATAGATCAGGTCCAAGGTGCGGTTGTGGGATAAGTTTCCCCGCAAAAGAGCACACCATTCACCCTCGTAGACATAGGCCTTCTTCTCAAAGAGGTAGCGGAACAGCTCCGGCTCGCGCTCGGCGTACTCGTAGTAGGCCTCAATAAAAGTGGTCAGCTTAGTAAAAAGATCGGCGTAACCAGGAGCAGCATCGAGCGTTTCCTCGAGGAACTTAACTTTCCGCTCAGTTACGTAATCAGGAAGCGCGTGCACGATTGCCTCGC
>NZ_JASOLS010000033.1:0-17591 GCF_030215295.1 Corynebacterium sp. UMB6689
GTGCGCGGAGAAGAGCCCAGAGAAACCTCAAAGCCCTGGCCCTTACCGGAAATACCTCCGCGTGCGCGGAGAAGAGCCCAGAGAAACCTCAAAGCCCTGGCCCTTACCGGAAATACCTCCGCGTGCGCGGAGAAGAGCGAGCTCCGCCTTTTTCTTCTGGCTTTTCTCCGGAAATACCTCCGCGTGCGCGGAGAAGAGCCAACTTGCCAGCCTCCTGCAACTCACTCACCAGGAAATACCTCCGCGTGCGCGGAGAAGAGGGCGTGAAGTGCCGGGGTATTAATCGGACACGGGAAATACCTCCGCGTGCGCGGAGAAGAGGCGGCTTCATGGAAAGCCACGACGCCCTTGTTGGAAATACCTCCGCGTGCGCGGAGAAGAGTGTTGCCCACCACTTCATCGCGGACCTTATTGGGAAATACCTCCGCGTGCGCGGAGAAGAGTCCATCTTTGGTGGCCTGCGTGACACTGAGCTGGAAATACCTCCGCGTGCGCGGAGAAGAGTTCGGCGGTGTCCTTCAGCTCCTGAACAACAAGGAAATACCTCCGCGTGCGCGGAGAAGAGATCATCTCCCATCTGTGACTGTGACCTGGCTAGGAAATACCTCCGCGTGCGCGGAGAAGAGCTTAGAGGTGGGGGCAAGCAGCTTATCCTGCAGGAAATACCTCCGCGTGCGCGGAGAAGAGTCGGTCTCATCGTGGATGACGTGGATGATGCCGGAAATACCTCCGCGTGCGCGGAGAAGAGTTGTTGAGTGAGGCCATTTTATGCTCCTAGCTGGAAATACCTCCGCGTGCGCGGAGAAGAGTTGCTCATTGCGGCGAGGCGTGCGGGGTGCCAGGAAATACCTCCGCGTGCGCGGAGAAGAGGTGCAGGGCTTGCTTGGCGAGGCGCATGACTTGGAAATACCTCCGCGTGCGCGGAGAAGAGGAGGTCGCTGCCCGTGTCCCATTGACATACAGGGAAATACCTCCGCGTGCGCGGAGAAGAGATACGGTCAGCGGTTGTACCCCATGCGCCATTGGAAATACCTCCGCGTGCGCGGAGAAGAGACTTCCTGAACAGCAACTTTAGTTTGTCTCGGTGCGGTTTTGCGTATGTTCTCGCGAAAACGTGCACGCAAGTAAAAGGCCGTCCATGTCAATGATTGTACGGCGTCGCGGTCCCATAGTGTTGACTGCAAAGCCCTGTTCGCGGGTCCGGTCCTCGTTGATCATGGTTAGGCTGCCGTCGGCGATGGCATTGGAAAGCCGTCGCCACAGGTTATCGCGGACGCGACGGGAAACGTTTCCTACATAAACACCGGTATCTACTTCCGAAAGGAAACGCGAAAGGTAGCCATGCATGTGGTCCGGGAGGCTGGTGGTTGTGATTACAAGAAACATTCAGCGCCGTCCATATTGTGTATGTCCGGCGACTTCATCGCCGCGCCCAGAGACGAGTCGATCGTCATCACGTGAAGGTAAGTGGGGCGTGAGTACCTCTGTGAGAACTTCCAGCATGTCGACGAGTAAGTTCTTCCGATGGATCTCCCGGCGTAGTTGCTTCCTTAGCGCTGGTAATGGATCTTCCTCATTGGCACAGGCGAAAGCCAGTGGGATTGAGATTGTGGGCTTATACAGATCAGCCAGATCAAAGAGCAATGAACGAGCATTGCCTCGATGAATGATGCCCAAGGCAGGATTGACACCTATTGCCGCGCACGCAGAAGCGGCGCATCCATAGAGCATGGAGTTCGCTAGGTTGAGTCCCTTATTAACTGGGTCATCGTCAGCAGTATTGCGCCGAAAATTCTTGATTCCGTGTTTCTTCGCCTGGGTTTGATAAGTCTGTTTCATCACGCGGCCTTCAAGCCCGCGCATGATGGAAATGCTCGGGGCATCAGCAATTTCTTCGATGCCTAGTTGCCGCTGGTAGAGCTTGATTGCAGCCTTTCGCTGGTGTGCTTCATTAGAGACGAGAGCTGCCTGGGCAATTGCCCAACGCGCCGAGGAAGTTAGTGGGGTTGCGTGAGTATAAGCCGGCACTCCACCACCGCCAGTGAACATGATGGTCGTTCCTGAACGAGTACATGAGGTAGCAGCGGCTGCAGAAATGGAGGTTCCAGGTCCGAGCATAAGAACTGCAAGTCCGCCTACAGGGAGCTGGATGCGTTGCTCTAATTCTGAATTGTCAACAACCGAGTAGGCCACGACACCAGTACGGTCCTGGCGGATAGCTGCACGCTCCACATAAGCAAAGCTGACACGATCTTCCAAGCGGACTTGGTGGTCTGCTGGAATGGTGGAAAACGTAATGGCGTCTTCGGAGTAAGCCATTAGGAGTTTGCCTTTCCGTAGACGAGTCCAAGGGCTGGATCGTAGTTGTCGGAGAGATCAACGATTCTGAAATACTGCAGTAGGGAAGTCTCCCACGGGTTCGAGAGAAAACGCGGATCTTCGGGAGGAAAAGAGCCTTGACGTAGGTTGATACTTGAGCGGAGAATACGTTTCAGTTCCTCCTGAGTGGGCTTCGTGAGTTCTAGATCGATACTGGTTATGGCACCCGGAATTGTGCCAGTGTCATCGAGAACGAGAGCACGTACAGTTTCTTCTTCTACGTAACGTGTACGGAGATCCTCGAGTGCAGTAGTTCCTTCTGTGAGCTTGGTTAGCTCGCTTAGGCGAACGTTTTCTTTTAGAACGGCTTCCAGGTTGCTTTGAATATTCGACGCTGCCATGTGTTTCCTGGAATCCTGGGCAAAGGCCTCGATGTCTTGGTCATCGTTGATATTTGTGAGAGTAATTGACGTTGTGTTGACAAAGTCTTGACACTCGACTGGGAATTCAATTCTTCCGTTATGAGAATTCAGCCAGCGTTGCGTGCGGCTCAGTAGAGCCTCCATGTAGGGGAGATTCTCACGGTGCTCGTAACTCTGGTGGGCAACAATATGCAGATGCATGTGGTCACGCCCAGGAAGTCGGTGCTTGCGTTGTGGGTCTCTTCGGCGCCAGACACGACCGGCCCGTTGGATGAGGGAAGCTGACGGGCATAGGTCGGTGCTGAGTAGATCAAGGTCAATATCCAATGATGCTTCAATGGCTTGTGTACCTACAACACATATCCCTTCACCGTTTCCATGTGGACCAATTGTGCGAAGTAGCGTATCGGCAGCAGCTTGGCGATGTCCCGCAGTCATCGCAGCGTGTAGAAGCAGGACGTCTTCGCCTGCCTCACCAAGTCTGCGGGATATCTCTTGTGTCCAGTCAACTCGGTTGCATATGACCCCGATGCGAGCAATCGGATACTCCGCACGCATGCGTCGAACCCAGTTGATGTGTGCGTCTATCTGAGACTGGTTTGCGATGGTGATGTCGTAAGTGAGCGTGTACGGCGTTGAATCCAACGGAGTGGCTGTATAGGAACTGGAGCTATGGCTGAGGATCGAGGGAAAATCAATGTTTGTTTCCAGCGGGTACCCGGTGTAGGAATATGCGAGTGAATTGCACTGTTCTTGCGACAACGTGGCGCTGAGAAGGGTAACGCGTGCTCGCACGGTACCTAGCCATTGCATCAATGGTTTGAGCAATTGTGCTTGATAAGGATCTAGCGTATGGACTTCATCAATAATTACATGTGCGTTTGCCAGCGCCAACAGAATGACATGGGTCCATTTCATCGGAAGTGCTGCTTTAAGTGCTTGGTCCACGGTGCCTACCGTGATAGAGGCCAGCATGCGTTCCATTCCTGAACGCACGAACTCAGCTGGTACGAGTCCGCCGACGTCTTCAAGTGGATTACTGTCGTGGAAGGTGGTGACGGGGCGGGAGTAGAAATCCTCAATGGTGGCCATTCCGTGTGCGAGCGCCGCAGTGTTTTGAGTCGAACTAAAGATTCTTTGTACACGCTTCATCAATGCATTCGAGGTCGCCATCGTGGGTAGTAGGAACAACATGCGTTCTTTACGTTGCGCATGGCGCAGGATAGCGGCTTCAGTCTTACCAGAACCTGTAGCTGACATGATCGTGAATAGACCATCAGGATCGGTCATAGCTTCTCGCTGTGCGGGGCGTGGTTCGTAGCCTTGAAGAATTGCTTCTAGCGCGTCTTCAGCGCTGGGCCAATCGGAATAGATACCAAGTTGTTCTCGAATACGAGCTAGAGCAGGTTCAGCTTGGATGAGTATCCACTCCTTCGGCTGTGCCAAGTCTAATTCTGCTGTTTGGCACCGTGCTTGAGACTGTTTGACCCATTCGTGGGCTGATACCAGGCGGTCGGCAACAACAGTTAGTCCGCTGATCAGAATCATGGCCGTCGTTGGAACTTCATCGGGGAACACTGTTACTCCGCAGGCTTCGCGAAGCGCGTGGTCCAAAACTTTTTGGGCAGTATTCCACCCATTGTCGGCTAGAGCCGTGTTCCACAACGCCTCTTTTGTACCTGTGCGATCGCCGCCAAAGTCTGGAGTATCAAACCTTCCATGATGACCCATAGCTGGGATACAGCGCCAGGCTTGAGTTGCTGAAGCATCCACCGTGAGGCTGCCAAGGAGGTAGGAAGCTGAAGCCTGCTCATGGCGTCTAAATGCGGCGACATCGTGAAGTCCTCGCAAAGCACGTGGTGGGAGCTTAAATCCTAACTCTTCGTTTTCCACAATCCGGTTTCTTACAGAAGCCCAGATTTTGCGTTCTTCAGGACGCTGCCTCGCATGAGTAAGTAGTTGGCCTTGAAAGAAGGGGTTCGCTTTGCCGATGTCGTGCGTGCCAACCAGCCACATTACGATCTCACGTGCCTGTGGCCCCAGCTCTTCGCGAAGATAGCCCTGCAAGCCTGGCCTCAACCAGTGATCGAAGAGTTGTCCTGCCATGGAAGCGGCATCACACATATGGGCAAGCAAAGGGTAGCTTTCTTCGAGGCTATGCTGTTTGGCCCACACGGAAGAAAACGTTGAATGGGTGGCGGGCATGGGGTTCCTAACTTAGAGCGCGGATAGATAGCAGACCACAGCCGTAAGCCTTTTCTCGGCCGAGGCCAGTAGTCAAAATGGAGACGAGTGCTGTGGTGTCGCGTACTACGGCGATGCCATCCACAGCATCTATTTGTAGCGTCATACGCCCCTTTTCAGCCTTGGGATCTTTGAGTACAGCGCGCCGGTGGTTGGTAACCTCCACAGCATCTAAGGCGGGAGATAGCTTTTGTGCCAGCCAGGGACCAAATGTGGTTCGCTCCGTATCCTCATGATCCAACGGGATGGGCTTAACTTTGTACGAACGCTTACCGGAAGCATTTGTGAATGTCTCACGACGAATAGCGTTGAGACTAATGCGAAAACTAACTGAAGTTCCAGTAGGCGGAGCCTGAAGCTCAACTTGCTTAGTCACAATGTCTGGATAGTTCGAGACAGTGGGCTCTGTAGCAGACTGAATAAGAAAATACGGAGCCTGTCCTGCTGGGGTCTCTAAACGGAAAAGAATTTCTGCAGCGGAACGTGGATTGGCGTCGTCGAATGCAGGGAAAAGACCCATGACTGCGCGATGACGAAATGTTGGGCTATTTAGACTTGCGGGACTCACACGGCGAGCGCTTTCCGCAGCCACACTTAAGAGAGTGTGTGCAGGTGCTTTGGTTAGATACCGAGTGGTGATCATATTCTTCATCTTTCGTCGAGAATACGTTAGATTTGTTCAGGGTGGCTCTCCGCTGATGCGGAGGTAGTTCATATTTCATTGAATTGGAACCACCTTCTCCGCGATACGTGGAGGTAAGCGAAGCGGTAGGTCAACAAGGCCTACCGCTTTTGGCTACCGTTGAATGGTGGAGTGGCGGTGCAGGCTGAGTTCCTTGATGCCTTTGAGCCAGTCCGTTCGGGTAGCAACAGCGGGAACACTCATGCTCTCTGGGGACACTCCGGAACCGAGCGATGGTTCGAAGATTCGCACAGTCGCTTTACTCGACGCGTTAGGAGCAAGGGCGGGGATGAGCGACAGCATCTCTGCTGGCCCAGTTCCCAGATAGAACGGGAACGTTGCTGGAAAAGCTTTTCGACCTAGATAAACAGAGAAGACAGGGCTGGCAAAAGCCTGATCTATCTCCTCCGTGTGGCCTTCCAGAGTGGCACGTACAATGAATTCAGATTCGGCTAGGTACGTGCGTCGGCTGATAGAAGTCGCACCCACGGCAGGGGTGAACTTAAGCTGCTTCACAGAGGTAGCCTTCATTTGCTGCATGATCGCAAGGCGCCGTCGGAAAGTAAATTCATCTTCCCTGTCACCGATGGTGTGAAAATCATCAACATATTTTGGAGTCTTATCCTCCCGCAAGGTGAAATGCACGTCATCGATCCACGTTGGCCACTGCCCTCTTTTCGCACCTAGACCCGCAGCCAGTAGCCCACGTAGTGCGCTGAGCGTAGGGCGAGGCTCAGTACGGACAAAGTTTCCCGATACAGCCAGACCCGCCCACGACTGGAGGGGTCCCGCAAGACGGATATAGGTGGAACTAGGCATCGAGAATCCACTCCACAACCTGGGTAATGAAGTCATCGAGAGAGACGGGCGAGAGGTGTCCTAGTTTGCCGTCAAGATCCTTGTGCGTGCCGGACAGTACTTCGACGGGACCAAAGTTGGCAGGGTCAAAGAAACGAGCTTGTCGGTACTGTTCCGCCAAGGCTTCAATTGAAGGAACGAGAAAACCACCATCGCCCTGTGGAGTAACTGGCTGCTCAAAGTCATACGCGACGCGGGAACGCTGTTCTTCCGCGAAGACAACAGCTGGGAGCGTGTAAGGTGCGGTACTGTTTTCTTTACCTCGTGGCTGGCCGTAGACGATAGCACGAAGTAGTTCGCTGAGGTTTTGCGCAGCGTCTTCAGAGTCAAATCCGGTCCAGCTTTCTTTTAGCTGCACTTTGTCAATCGTTACGGTCCGATAGAAGATGCCACTGGTGTATTGGCTAACTCCTAGGAACGTCGCTCCGGAGTCATTGTTACGCTCACGGATGTCATCGACCGTGGAGAAATAATCGGTGTCGATGGTAGCGGCGTGGGTAGTAATTGCCGGAGAAACACTGATTGCGGCTTCGGTGTTGCTGGTCGGGGCGTTGGCGAACATACGGCCAAAAGCGGCGATTGCCAGGGACCCCGTCTTAGTGCCGTTAATGAAGCCTGAGTCCTCGGACTCTTGGTTACCAGCAATCTTTGTTGCTGCTGTGAGGAGTTCCTCACCAGACAACCATGTCGAACGGTCAGATTCGCCCTCAGAAGCCGTTGCTTTGGTCAACGTGCCAATAATTTTCTTGGCTTCCTTTAGCGCAGCTTTCTGATCCAGTTCTGGGTTTAGCTCTACAGCTTTTGTGACAATCTCATCTGCCAACTTCCCAGATCGGATGGAAATGTTGCCGGAAGCATCTTCGTAGCGCAGGCGGACGCCGCGCTTGATGGACTGAGAAGAGTGCAGGGCACGGAGAACTCCACCATGCATCGTGCGCTTTGGAACGCCGGTGTCATCGCGGTTGAGGTTGGAGAATGGAATGCTGGACAGGATATTGATGGTGAGGTGACGGGACATGAGAAAAATCCTTTCGAAGGTTGTGGTTTAGGAAGAAGCGGAGGTGGAAAAACCGGAGTAGTAGTTCTGGAGCACGCTGCGGCGAACGCGTTGTGAGCCTTCTGTGAAGCCATTGCCCCATCGGAAGAAAGTCCGGAAAAGGTCATACACAGGTAGCGGAGGTGTGTCCTTCGTGTTCCCCGCTAGTGCGGCGATACGACGAATAGTAGTGATAGCTTCATCCACGTTTTGCGTATGTAATGAGACGAGCCTGCTGGCTACAGCATCCGGATGGCGAGGATCTAGCGTTGCTTGTTCTGGAGCCAATTTGCGAGAGATGAGGTTGCACCACTGTCCGAGTGATCGGAAACCCGTTTCTTGGGAATCAATGTGCGGTACCGCATCGAATTCCGCAACCAGAGCTGCGAGGCGAAGCGCTATTGTGCGAGTGGTGGGGCTGGCATCGGCAGGCAAAAGAGGAAGAATGAATGGATAGGCGTAGTGCTCCGTGGACTGCGAATTGCCGCGGCGAAGGAAAGCACGGGTGCGGCGCCATTCACTGCCGGAATGGGAAGTGGGTTTGTCGTGGTAATTACGCACAGATTGAGTCAGCCAGGTCAAAAGTGGCTGCCATTCTGGCGTAGATTGTGTGTGATTCATCCTTTTCCTTAAAAATTAGGTGGTGGGGCTGTCGGGGTCTTCGGCAACAAAATCCCTGATGTGCCGTCTTACCCAGTACTCGACCCCGGCTCGAACGTGGGCAATCCGTGCGGGCTCTTGACCAAAATATGGTTGTGTGACTGAATCAAAAGCGGCCATGGAAGCGGTGTGTAGCCCGGTACGCAGCTCCGGAGAAGCGATGAACTCGCTCTTGGCTGAACGGCACTCTTTGAGCAGCAAAGAGAAATTGTGAGACATATTGCGCCAAAAGGCTTCGCTTACATCTCCGCGGCTGGATTCCAAAAAATCCAAAACTAGCGGTACTTTGCCGCCTGCACGCTCGTTAGCGTTTTCTCGGCGGAATGGGCGGATTACGGTGTTATGAAGCTTGTCGATGCAGTTTGCACCAAGGCTGATATCAGCTTGCACCTCAGGATTGGTGTCGTGGGCCCACTCCTCATCACGAGGGAAGAACACTTCGGAAGCTCGAATATTGGGGCTAGAAGCGGTACCCTCCATGCGGTGCCGGATGAACACTAGGCGTGCTTCAGCTGCTGTTGGACGCAATACATGGGATGATCTGGCGTTTTCAAATTCCGCGGTTTTATTTTGTGCCGCCCAGTTGATGGCCAAAGCAGTAGCATCTTTACCCAGATCTAGACGCTGAAGTTTTAGCTCTTTGCCATTATTGATGTACAGGTAGAACGGGTCTTTTTGATTGCGCAGCGTCCACCAATCTTTTTGCTGATCTTTGCCGCCCATCTCGGTAAGGAACCACTCAGGCGGTACACCGCCGGTGCGGACACCAACAAGCTCTGATGCTTCCCAGGCGGTAGCAGGGGAATTAGAAGTCCACGTGGCTGCCCATAGCGGGTGAACTCTCCCGTCGTGGCGCGAGTACGCGCAGGTGCGGTCAGCCCATGCGGGAAGGCCTGTGCCCTTGACCCATGATTGTGGAATTGCCATGAGCAAGGTTGCTAGTAATGATTGCCCATGCCACAGCACTTCTGTTGCCGAATTTTCAGTACCAACAAAACGCATCGCCGGAGCGCCAGAAACGCATTTGTCACCGCAGTACGCATTGTTGCCTGCTACGGATAGGTGATGATAAGTCACGAGCCACATCACTGCATCTTCTAGAGGTAACCGTTCCTGGCTAGCAGAGAGAAGGTTGGCAAAGTCTTCCGACTCATTGGGTGGCATAGCCGGTGACAGTTTCTTGACTGGATGAGTCCCGGGGCCAACATAAGTTGCTTTGTCCTTGGGGTCGGACGTGTTAACTGCCGGTCGTTGCATGAATGGGAATTGTGTGTCGTGCAAGTAAGCACCAGCGCTGAGCTCCTCGAGAGCCTTGTCAACGGCCGCTTCAGATAGGCCGAGATTGAGTAATTCGGCAGGGGTTTTGACTTCATGCCGTAGTACTACTGCAGTAATGCCTGCCAAAAGTCGAACCTGAGAGCTGAAATGAAAACCGGGTTGCGAAGAAGTGATGTCGAAATCGTGTTTGTGGGCCTTAAGGAGTGCATCACGTACGCCTAGCCGACCATGTGATGTCGGCAGAAATTCGACATCTGTCAGGCAATTGATGTTTGGACTCTCTGATGTCATCGAGACCTTCTTTCTTTAGTGCGAGCCAAAAATTCACTTTAGTGCGCAAATCGTTTGCGTATAGGAAAATTCCACAGAATTCTTGTCCAAACCAATTAAATAGTTGACGTTTCTATCCAGTTGGTGAAAGCGGCTAGCGCGGTGCGCTAGACGGAGTGTCTTTAGTGAATATGCTGGAATAAGAGCCATACTGGTGACGATAGTCTTTGGCCTGGACACGTCTAGCTGATATTCGGAAGATTGTTCGAATGCTGAGGTGAGCGCCGACACTAGAATTGGCTGTTGAAAATTCAGCGATGCCGTGCGCCTTTGAAACTGCTTTGCCCTTCGGATAACTCTTATCCTTCCGTCCTGTCTTCTGCCTGCGTCCTTTCAGTGGCGAAAACGTCCAAAGCCCTCGTCATCCCCTAGAAAGTGACGGTGTTTCCGTCTGTGGGGAGACGAGGGCTGGTGCTTGCCCGCGGCCTAGTGGCGGGGCGTCGGCTAGCGCATTAGGCGAACTACTTGATGAGGTCTTGCAGAGCCTTGAAGTCGAACTTGACCAGGCCAAGGGCCTGAGCCGCAGCAGTGATAATGCCGAAGGTGAGGGCCATCACACCGGCGCCAGCCAGGCCAGCGCCTGCAGAAGAGGAGCCGTTGGAGGAACCGTCGTTAGATGGCTTGTTGTCGGTGTCGCCGGGGTTGTTGGTGTCGTCTTCAGCGGTGTTGAACCACCACTCGTCCAGGGCCAGCTTGGCCACGGTGGTGTTGTCGATGTACTCGCCGCGGACTGGGTCGGTGCCAGAAACCTTAGCCTGGATATCTTCGGAGCCTGCACCCATGAAGAAGAACGGAACCACCTGGTTGGTGTGCTCGCCGGAGTACCACTGGTGCTCCGGGGCCTTGCCCTTCTCACCGGTCTGCGGGTTCCAGGAGGCGGTCTCTTCCTTGCCGGAAAGGTAGCCGGTCTCGTGGTCAGCGGTGACGATGAGCAGGGTCTCATCCCAGCTGGAGTTCTCCTCAACCCAGGCGATGGCGGCGTCAACAGCCTTGTTGAAGTCCTGGGTTTCCTCGATATCGCGGCCGGTCTGGTTGGCGTGGCCGGACCAGTCGATGGCGCCGCCCTCAATCATGACGGAGAAGCCCTTGTCGTTCTGGCCCAGAACGTTGAGGGCGCCCGTGGTCATGGTCGGCAGGTCAACGACGTCATTCTTCGGATCGGTGCCCGGCTCAGCGGCATCCGGGTTGCCGTCGCGGCCCTGCTGCAGGGTGGAGGCAACCGGCGCGAGGCCGAAGTACTTCTTGTCGGCCTCAACGTTGCCCTCGGCCCACTTCTCAAAGTCAGCGGTGTTCTCTGCGAACTCCCAGCCAGCGGAACCATCGCGCAGGGAGTTGAAGGAGTCCTCGGAGATGTACTTGTAGTTCGGTGCCCCTACCTTCTGTGCGTTGTCATCGAACTCTGGATGGCCAGCGCCCATGATGACGGAGAGATCGGAGCCGACCATCTCTTCAGCGATCTCGGTGTAGTTATTGCGGTTCTTGTTGTGCGCCGCGAAGGCGGCCGGGGTGGCGTGGCTGAACGGAACAGAGCTGACAACACCAGCGGACTTGCCGTGAGAGATTGCCTGCTCGGAGATGTTCTTCAGGGAGTGGCCGTACGGGGACTTACCCAGCACACCGTTGTCCACCTTCTGGCCGGTGGCCATGGCGGTGCCAGCTGCAGCGGAGTCGGTGACCTTGTCCTTCTTGACGTAATCGTGGTCGGTCCAGGCCTTCTCCGGGTCGTAGGAGCCACCGTCCGGGAAGGTGGTCATGGAGAGACGCTCGAAGTCCTCGAAGGCCTGGACGGACTCGCCGTCGAGCTCCTTGACTTCACCGTCGAAATCGCCCTCAACCAGGTACTTGGACTGGCCGGACTCGTAGAGGTTGGTGGAGGCGATGTGGTTGTAGCCCATGCCATCACCGATCATGTAGATGACATTCTTCGGGCCCGAGGTTGCGGCCTGCGCGGGTGCGACGACACCAGCGGTGGCAAGGGAAGCGACGGTCACAGCCGCGCAGGTGCGCAGCGCGCGAGAAGAAATACGCATTAGTGAGCTTTCTTAAGTTAAAAGAGCGAGCAAGAAAAGAGACGGACTGGGGCCATTGTTCGCATGGCCGGAATCCACTCGGGAACCGTAGTGAGTGCGGATGTCGGGAAGGCTACGGACAGGTAAACGTCAGAGGAACTTAAGCGTGGGTGTGAAAGCGCTCTTTCCGGGACGTCGGCAAGCACTGCGTCGACACCATAAAACGACAAACGGTGAACCCCAGGACGTGGGATTCACCGTGGTGGGTCAATGAGCGGATTAGGCCATCTGCAGGGTGGTGATGCAGGTAGCGCCCTCCTCGGTGGTGTCTAGGGGAACCTCACCGGTCTTGCCGTCCTGCTTGATGGTGATGGTGCCCTTTTTGTCGGCGGGCAGCCAGTATCCAATGAATCCGTTGTCAAAGGTCGTTGTGTCTTCGTTGACCAGCTCTTTTCCGGAGTCATCGGTGATAGTGACGTGGATATCTTCCTTACTGAGCTCACCGGTGCAGGTGGTCAGGGAGTGGTTGAAGCAGTCATGGGTCTGGGTCATGTACGGCGCGATGGAGACGTAGAACTTGTCCTCCGGCAGTGGCAGGGATGCTTGGCCCTGCTCGGCGGTGAGGATTAGCTCGTTCGGGCGCACGGAAGCGTGAAGATCGCTATTGCGCTCCTCCTTGGGCATTTGGTCCAGTTTGTCGATGATCTCGGGGCCGTCCAACCCCTCGAGATCGAACTCGGCGAGGATCTCCTCGGCGGGTACCTGTTGGATGTCGGTGCTGGAAGCGGAGCTCTTCGAGGCTTCGCTCGGAACGGGGCTCTCCGTGGAGCAGGCGGACAGGGTGATGGCTGCGGCGCAGGCGGCAGCAAGAGAAATGAGGCGTTTCATAAGTCTTCCGAATGGGTCCGATTGTGTTGACCCAATCCTATACCCCACCGGGGTATCCATCAATGGAATGAGAGAAGGATCATCTTTTTGCGCTACGCGGGATAGTCTGTTCCTTATGACTGATACTGCAGGAACAACTCTGCCACCTTGCCCCGAGTGCTCCTCCGAGTACACCTACGAGATGCCGCCGCTGATTGTCTGCCCCGAATGCGCGCACGAGTTCTCCACCGACGTTGCTGCCAGCGACTCGGCCGCGGAAGGAACCGAGCCGACCATCGTCGACTCCGTGGGCAATGCGCTTGCCGACGGCGATACGGTCACCATCACCAAAACCCTTAAGGTCAAGGGCGCGCAGCAGCCGCTCAAGGCCGGCACGAAGGTGCGCGGCATCCGCCTGAACTTCGACGCCGGCACCGGCCCGGAAGATCACAACATTGATTGTCGGATTGATGGTTTCGGAGCGATGAAGCTCAAGCCTGCCGTGGTCAAGAAGGTCTAGAGAAACCTCTACGACCGTCAATGGTGGCCGTCACTGGCTGAGGGAAGGACAGTAAATCCTTGAGACCGGGCAGCAGCGTGGAGCTGTGTGTCATAGGTGAAAAAGGCTAGCGCGAGGCCAGCGTCACGGAGGAGGCAGGCGCTCGCAAGGTGGACAGCATCTAGGGAGCGAACTCCGGTCAGAGAGCATGCTCGGCAAATGACCTCATCGTTGATGCCAACCTTGGAGACCCCCTCTGTGAACTTCCGGTAACCGGTGCCGGTGAGGCCACTGCGCTGCCACACTTTGGATAACTCGATGTCAATGAGTGCAGAAGAAAACAGTTGTTGGCCTTCAAGGAGTGCAGCGACTTCGTAGCTTTCGCGCTCGGGTAAGGCCAACTTCGCTAGTGCCGAAGTATCGACGTAGATCATCACAAGCGGTCTTCCCTATCTAGTAGTGATACAACGTCTGTCTCGGAAGGCAGATAGTCTGTGTTGCTTGGCTGTGAGTAAGGCTTCGGGTTGTGGCTCAAGATTCCGGCAGCTACTAACTGCTCCACGGGGCTATCTAGAGACGAAATGGGTACTACGCGAGCAATGGGCCGATTGCGGTCAGTGATGATCACGCTTTGACCTGTAGCGGCGACTTCGCGCACTATGTGGCCAGAACGCTGGTTGAGTTCGCGCAAAGAGATGTTGGTCATCGCTCCAACCGCCTTTCCTGATTGTCTGTTCGCCAAATGTAGAACAGTAGAACAATGTTGATTGTAATGGCCCCGCCTAAGGAGAACAAGGGGGCGTCGACAGTCGCGTCGCCGCACTGCGGAGCAGAATGCGGCTTGCCTGGGTCTAACTGGGGAGATGTCCGTTCGGTGACTACACTGTCTAACCATGACTAACCCGAGCGATAACACCACCCACCGCTACACGCCGGAGCTCGCCGCGCAAATTGAAAGTGCCTGGCAGCAGTACTGGAAGGATAACGGCACCTTTAATGCGCCGAACCCAGTTGGGCCGCTCGCGGAGGAGGGTAAGGAACTTCCCGCGGAGAAGATGAACATCCAGGACATGTTCCCCTACCCTTCCGGCGCGGGCCTTCACGTGGGCCACCCACTGGGCTATATCGCTACGGATACCTACGCGCGTTATCAACGCATGCTGGGCAAGAACGTCTTGCACACGCTGGGCTATGACGCCTTTGGTCTGCCGGCAGAACAGTACGCCATCCAGACGGGTACGCACCCGCGCACCACGACGGAGGCGAATATCAAGAATATGCGCCGCCAGCTGGGCCTTCTCGGCCTAGGTCATGATCCACGCCGCTCGGTGGCCTCGACTGACCCGGAGTTTTATAAGTGGACGCAGTGGATCTTCCTGCAGATTTATAACTCCTGGTTCGATGAGGAGCAGCAGAAGGCGCGCCCGATTTCTGAGCTCATCAAGGAGCTCGAGGTGGGCAAGCGCACCACCAAGGACGGCCGCTACTACGCGGACCTGAGCAAGGAAGAGCAGCGCAAAGCACTCGACGAGTTCCGTCTGGTCTACCTGTCCAACTCCACCGTGAACTGGTGCCCGGGCCTGGGCACGGTGTTGGCCAACGAGGAGGTCACCGCAGAGGGCAAGTCTGAGCGCGGTAACTTCCCGGTTTTCCGCAAGAACTTGTCGCAGTGGATGATGCGCATTACTGCCTACTCCGACCGTCTTCTCGATGACCTGGAGCTTCTGGACTGGCCGGAGAAGGTCAAGTCCATGCAGCGCAACTGGATTGGCCGCTCCCGTGGTGCGGAGGTCAGCTTCCACGCCGAGGGCTACAACATCGACGTCTTCACTACCCGCCCAGACACTCTCTTCGGGGCGGAGTACGTGGTGCTGGCTCCGGAGCACGAGCTTGTCGATGCCCTCCTCTCCCCCATCCCTTATGACGATGACGTGGATGAGCGCTGGACCTTTGGCCACGATGATCCGAAGGAGGCCGTAGAGGCCTACCGCGCCTCCATTGCCGCGAAGTCTGACCTGGAGCGCCAGGAGAACAAGGAAAAGACCGGCGTCTTCCTGGGCACCTATGCCACCAACCCGGTCAACGGCAAGAAGATCCCGATCTTCATCGCAGACTACGTCTTGACCGGCTACGGCACCGGCGCCATCATGGCGGTCGCAGCGCACGATACCCGTGACTACGAGTTTGCTACCGTCTTCGGCCTGCCGATTACTGAGGTAGTCGCTGGCGGCGACATCACCAAGGAGGCCTACACGGAGTCCGGCAAGGCCGTAAACTCCGCCAACGATTCCCTGGACATCAACGGCATGTCCAAGGATGAGGCCATCGCCGCCATCATCCCGTGGCTAGAGGAACAAGGAGTAGGCCGCGAGAAGATCCAGTACAAGCTGCGTGACTGGCTGTTTGCCCGCCAGCGCTACTGGGGCGAGCCCTTCCCCATCGTCTACGACGAGGCCGGCCAGGCCTACCCGCTGCCGGAGTCGATGCTGCCCATCGAGCTGCCGGAGGTAGAAGACTACAAGCCGGTGTCCTTCGACCCGGATGATGCTGATTCCTCCCCGCAGCCGCCGCTGGCCAAGGCTCGCGAGTGGGTCGAGGTGGAGCTGGACCTGGGTCTTGGGGATGGCCCGCAGACCTACTACCGCGATACCAACGTCATGCCGCAGTGGGCAGGTTCTTCCTGGTACCAGCTGCGCTACATCGATCCGACGAATGACGAGATCTTCTGCGACTTGGAAAACGAGCGCTACTGGACTGGCCCGCGCCCAGAAGAGCACGGCGCTAACGACCCGGGTGGCGTTGACCTCTACGTCGGTGGCGTTGAACACGCCGTGCTGCACCTGCTCTACGCCCGCTTCTGGCACAAGGTCCTCTTCGATCTGGGCTACGTGAGCTCCAAGGAGCCCTACCGCCGCCTGTACAATCAGGGCTACATCCAGGCCTATGCTTATACCGATTCCCGCGGCGTCTACGTCCCAGCGGCCGAGGTAGTAGAACGCGATGGCGCGTTCTACTACGGGGATGAAAAGGTCAACCAGGAGTACGGCAAGATGGGCAAGTCCCTGAAGAACTCCGTGGCCCCGGATGATATTTGCCGCGACTATGGTGCCGATACCCTGCGCGTTTATGAGATGTCGATGGGCCCGCTGGATACCTCCCGCCCATGGGCAACCAAGGACGTCGTCGGTGCGCAGCGCTTCTTGCAGCGCCTGTGGCGCCTAGCCGTCGACGAGAACTCCGGCGAGCTGTGCACGACGGACGCAGAGCTTTCCGAGGATGACCTGAAGCACCTCAACCGCACCATCGCCGGTGTGCGCGATGACTACGAGAACCTGCGCCTGAACACCGTGGTGGCCAAGCTCATCGAGTACGTGAACTACCTGACCAAGGCCTACCCGAAGGGTGCGCCGCGCGCTGCGGTAGAGCCGTTGGCCCAGCTGGTCTCCCCTGTTGCCCCGCACATTGCGGAGGAGCTGTGGAAGCGCTTTGGCCATGACGAGACCATCACGTACGAATCCTTCCCGGAGTTCGATGAGAAGTACCTCGTCGACGACGAGATTGAGGTACCTGTGCAGATCAACGGCAAGGTCAAGGCTCGCGTGATGGTGCCTGCCGACGCCGACCAGGCCACCGTCGTGGGTATTGCCAAGGAAGATGAGCGCATCGCGGAGCTGACCGCCGGCAAGAACGTGGTCAAGGAGATTTACGTCCCGGGCCGCATGGTCAACCTCGTTGTGAAGTAACTCGCCCCAAGAAAGCGTCGTTCCTGCGGTTACTCCGGCACCGCCTCTGAGGTGCCTCAGGAACGGCCTTAGGGGCACCTCATCCACGTTGCCGTCAAAGGCGTCGAAGGGGGAAACTATAGTTGTCGTAAGGTGCTCTCAAAGAGCTCCGCGACAGTGACGATTCCGTTGTGGACTAACCCGCCGATGATCTGGTTCATGAAGGCCAGCTGCACCGAGTTCAGGCGTGCGCCGTCCATCATGTCCGCAAACGCGGAACGCGCCGCGGATTCGTCCAACCCGATGATGGTGCGGACTAAGCGGGGAAGGCCCACGCCGAGCTGTTCCTCTAGGGCGGGGGAGACCGCGACTAAATTCCCCAGCTCATCGGCTAAATCCATGACCGCGGCCTTGCGCGTGTCACGGTCCATGCCATTAGTAAAAGCTATCTTCTATTAAGTAGCCATATGTAATTTTCGGGGCGGCGCGACTTTTAGGGTTTAAGGCGCAAATGACGGTACGTCCAATTCTGCAGGTGGAATTCATACTCATTCCTTCTTTCAAAATTGCTGGTTGTATGCGGTTGGCGTGTCAATTTGGGGTAGTTGGTACCGCGAGTCCGCGTAGTTGGTACCGGGGTTCCACGTACCCGGTACTGCAAGGGG
>NZ_JASOLS010000034.1:0-10209 GCF_030215295.1 Corynebacterium sp. UMB6689
CCCTGACCACGGCTAATGCGCCACAAAATGCAGCGGGGTGTACCGGGACTCTTAAGCCCTTAAAGAACTAAACCCGCTAACTGTTAGAAGGGGGACGGGAAACTAGGAGATCCTAGACCACAGTTCACATGCCGCAAGATACAGCGGGAGCAGCGGGCCCTTTAGCTCTTAAAGAACGAGACCCGCCAACCGGAAGACGGTTGACGGGTCAGTCGGCGTGGGTGGTGCGTGAGCTAGTGGCCGGTGCCGATTTCTAGGTGCATGCCCGGAACCGAGTTGATGAGGTTGCGGGTGTATTCCTGCTGGGCGTTTTCGAAGATATCGTCGGCGGTGCCCTGTTCGACGGCCTGGCCCTTCTTCATGACTACGACGTCGTCGGCCGTCTGGCGGACCACCGCGAGGTCGTGAGTGATGAAGAGATACGACAGGCTGAGCTCCGACTGCAGCTCCGCGAGGAGCTGAATGATCTGGTTCTGCACCAGGACGTCGAGGGCGGAGACAGCCTCATCGAGGACGATGACCTCCGGGCGCAGAGCCAGCGCGCGGGCAATGGCGATGCGCTGGCGCTGGCCGCCGGAAAGCTCGTTGGGGTAGCGGCGCATGGCGGAGCGAGGCATGGAGACCATGTCGAGAAGCTCGGCCACGCGGGCCTCGCGTTCCTTGCGCGAGCCCACCTTGTGCAGGGCCATAGGTTCCTCGATGCACTTATAAATCGAGTACATCGGATCCAGCGAACCATAGGGGTTCTGGAAGACCACCTGCATCTTGCGGCGGAGCTTGAACAGTTCCTGCTTCGATAACGTCGACGTATCGCGGCCCTCGAATTCGATGGTGCCGGAGGTCGGCTCCAGCAAGCCCAACACCATGTTGGCCACCGTGGACTTGCCGGAACCGGACTCGCCCACCAGCGCCAGGGTGGTGCCGCGGCGGATGTCGAAGGAGACATCATCGACGGCCTTCAGCAGCTTCTTGCCGCCGCGCTGGCCGCGGATATCGAATTCCTTGGTGAGGTTACGAACCGAGATGACCGGGGCCTGAGCCGCGGAAGATGAACCTGCAGCGGAATCTGCAGCGGTGGAACCAGACTCGGAGGCGGCGCCGATCGCCTCACCCGACTTCAGCTCCTTGGCCTCCACACCAGCTTCCTTGGCCGCGCGGATGCGGGAGGAGGCGAGGGAGGGGGCGGCGTCGACAAGCCGGCGCGTGTAGGGGTGCTGCGGGGAGCGCAGAATCTCTCGCGAGGGGCCCGACTCGACGATGCGGCCGCGGTGCATCACGATGAGGTGCTCCGCGCGCTCGGCCGCCAGACCGAGGTCGTGGGTAATGAAGAGCACCGCGTTACCCAGCTCCTCGGTGAGGTGCTCCAGGTGGTCCAGGATGGTTTTCTGCACCGTCACGTCGAGGGCGGAGGTGGGCTCGTCGGCGATGAGCAACTTCGGGCGTGCGGCCAGGCCAATCGCGATGAGCGCGCGCTGGCGCATACCACCAGAGAACTCGTGGGGGTACTGCTTGGCGCGGCGTTCGGCGTCGGGAAGCCCGGCTTCCTCCAGAAGCTCCACCACGCGTTCGTGGCGCTTGGAACCCTCCACCACGTGGTTGGCCTTGAGAGACTCCTCAACTTGCGTGCCGATGCGCCACACTGGGTTGAGGTTGGACATCGGATCCTGCGGGACCAGGCCAATCTTGTCACCGCGCAGCGATTCGAATTGCTTGTTGTTGTAGTGAGTGATGTCCTCGCCCTCAAAAAGGATCTGGCCGCCGGTAACCTTGCCGGTGCCCGGTAGCAAGCCGAGGATGGACATCGCGGTGGTGGACTTACCGGAACCGGACTCGCCCACGATGGCCACGGACTGGCCAGGGTAGATGGACATGTTGACGCCACGCACTGCCTCAACCACACCGGTGGAGGTGGTGAAGGAGATATGGACATCCTTCATTTCAAGAAGTGGAGAGTTAGTCATTAGCGCTTCCTCGCCTTCGGATCGAGTGCATCGCGGACGACGTCACCCATCATGATGAAGCTCAACACGGTTAGGCCCAAAGCGCCCGCCGGGTAGAACAGGACTGCCGGAGCGACGCGCAGGGAAGCCTGCGCGTCGGAAATGTCTCCGCCCCAGGACACGAACGTCGGCGGCAGGCCGATGCCCAGGAAGGACAAGGTGGCCTCCGCGACGATGTAGGTGCCCAGCGCCACGGTGGCGTAGGAGATGATGGGCGCGGCCGCATTCGGCAGGATGTGGCTGAACAAGATGCGCCAGCTCGACGCACCGATGGAGCGCGCGGATTGCACGAATTCCTCGTTCTTGATGGAGACCACCGCGCCGCGCGTGATGCGGGCAATGGAGACCCAGCCGAAGAGGCCGAGCACCAAGACCACCGTGACGATGGTGCGGTGCTCCTTGAACATCTGCATGACCACGATGGCGGCGAGCACCAGCGGGATGGCGAAGAAGATGTCGGTGATGCGGGAGAGAACAGAGTCGATCCAGCCGCCGAAGAAGCCGGCGATAGCGCCGATCATTGAACCAAGCACTACGACGAGCAGCGTGGTGAGGACGCCGACGGCTACCGACGCGCGCGCACCGTAAATCACGCGGGCGTAGATATCGCAGCCTTGGCGGTTGAAGCCGAAGGGGTGGCCTGGCTCGGCGGGGGCGAGGGACTTGGACAGCTCGCATAGGCGCGGGTCGGTGCTAGTGAAAAGACCCGGTGCGATGGCTAGGAGGATGGCCACGAGAATCATCACGGCCGCAATCCAGAACAGTGGGCGACGGCGCAGGTAGCGCCATGCCTCCCCCCACTGGGAGGAAGGCGCGGACTCGTCCTTGACGGCATCGACCGCGCCGAGACCCGTTTCATCGGTTTCCGAGACGAAGTGCTCTTGGCCCGGGTGGGGAGTGGTTTTCTCGAAATTAGGCATAGCGGATCCTCGGATCAAGTACGGCGTACAGGAGGTCAACGAGCAGGTTGGCGATGATGTAGATGATCACCAGCACGGTGGTGAAGGAGACGATTGTGGTCGGCTCACCACGCAGAATGGCCTGGTACATGGTGCCGCCGACGCCGTTGATACCGAAGATGCCCTCGGTCACGATGGCGCCGGTCATGAGCGCACCGATGTCGGCGCCGATGAAGGTGGCCACGGGAATCAGCGAATTGCGCAGCACGTGGCGGCGGGTCACCGCGCCGTTGGACAGCCCCTTGGCGCGGGCGGTGCGCACGTAATCGGCGCGCAGGTTCTCCGCCACGGACTGGCGGGTCAGGCGGATGACGTACGCCAAGGAGAGCGCGCCGAGCACCATGGCCGGCATGAGGAGAGACTTCACTGTGGCGTTAGCGCCGACGGTAACCGGCAAGACGCCCCACTTAATGCCCACGAGGTACTGGAAGACAAAGCCGATGACGAAGGAAGGCACCGCGATGACGAGCAGGGAGATGACCAGCACGGTGGAATCGAAGAAGCCGCCGCGGCGCATACCGGCGAAGACACCGAAGAGGATGCCGAAGACGGACTCAAAGATAATGGCCATGACGGTCAGCTTTACAGTAACCGGGAAGGCGTTAGCCATCACCTGGGTTACGGGAACCCCGGAGAAGGTCGTACCGAAGTCCAGCATGAAGATGCCCTTGATATAGAGCAGATACTGAATGATGAACGGCTTGTCGAGGTTGTATTCGGCCTCGATGCGGGCACGGGCAGCCTCGGTAAGGCCGCGGTCACCGCCAAGGGCTTCGACAGGATCGCCGGGCATCAAGAAGACGAGCGCATAGATGAGCAAGGTAGCTCCGAAGAACACCGGAATCATCTGGAGCACTCGGCGCCCGATATAGCGCAGCATAGTGTGGTCCTTTACTCGTTGTGGGGCAGGTGCTTGCCAGCGTCGGGACGCGGGGCATAGCTTACGAGAATTCTAATGTGTGATCCCACGCTTCGAGAAATCTATAGCGCGTTTCTAATCACACTTTGGGGGTGAAAACGCGGGGCGACCCCCGCTCCATGGAGGTTGCGGGGGTCGTGCGAAGTGGCCAGGGGTGGCGTTACTTCTTGGTGATGTTGTAGTACACCGGCTGGGACTTCCAGGAGAAGACGACGTTGTCGACGTTCTCGGAGTAGCCACCGGTGGCGTTGGAGTACCACAGCGGGATAGCCGGCAGGTCCTTGAACAGGACTTCCTGGGCCTCGGTGTACTTCTTGATGGCGTCTTCCTCAGAGGTGGAGGTCAGGGCTTCGTCGAGAAGCTTGTCAAACTCCGGGTTGGTGTAGTCACCGTCGTTGGAGGAACCGTTCGTCTTGTACAGCGGGGCCAGGAAGTTGGCCTGGCTCGGGTAGTCCGCCTGCCAGCCGGTGCGGAAGGCGGTCTTGATGGTGCGGTTGGTCACCTCATCGCGCAGGGACTTGAAGTCCGGGTACGGTGCGCCAACAGCCTCGATGCCGAGGGTGTTCTTGATGGAGTTGGTGGTTGCATCCACCCAGCTCTTGTGGCCGCCGTCGGAGTTGTAGGCAATCTCCAGGGTCGGGTTATCCCACTTGTTGAGCTTGTCGGCCTCAGCCCACAGTTCCTTGGCCTTCTCCGGATCGTACTCAAGGACTTCGTTGCCCTTGATGTCCTCGGAGTAGCCCGGCATAACCGGGGAGGTGAAGTCCTTGGCCGGGGTGCGGGTGCCCTTGAAGATGGTGTCCGTGATCTCCTCGCGGTTGATGGCATAGGAGATGGCTTGGCGGCGCAGCACGCCTTCTTCGCCGGAGTAGTGCTCGAGGTTCTCGCCCAAGGTGAAGGACTGGAAGATAGCAGTCGGCTGGTTCACTGCACGGTCGCCGAGGTCGGCCTCGTAGACGTCGAAAGCGGAGTCCGGAACGGCGTCGAGAACGTCGAGGTTGCCGGAGAGCAGATCGGCGTAAGCGGCGTCCTGGGAGGCGTAGAAGACGAACTTGATGCCGTCGTTCTGCGGGGTCTGGCCACCCTTGTACTCCTCATTCGGAACGACGGTGGCGTCCTGGTTGTGGTTCCACTCGGACAGCTTGTACGGGCCGTTGCCAATCGGGTTCTGGCCGAAGGCATCCATGTCTTCCAGGGCAGACTCGTGCAGCGGGTAGAACGCGGAGTAGCCCAACTGTGCCGGGAAGTCCTGCTCCGGGCTGTTCAGGGCGATGGTGAAGGTGTGGTCGTCGACGACCTTGAGGCCCTCCATCTTTTCGACGCCTTCCTCGAAGCCCTTGATGTTGGCAAAGAAGGAAGCGTTGAGCTGGTCGTTGGCCACGGCGTAGTTCCAGGCGTCCACGAAGTTCTTCGCGGTGACCGGGGAGCCGTCGGAGAACTTCGACTCCTTGAGCTTGACGGTGAACTCGGTGTTGTCGTCATTCGGCTCGATGGATTCAGCCAGCTCGTTCTGAGCTTCGCCGTCACCGTCGTAGTAGACCAGGCCGGCGTAGATGGAATCGACGATACGTCCGCCGCCGGTCTCATTGGTGTTGGCCGGGATGAGCGGGTTCTGCGGCTCGGAGCCGTTGACGGTGACGATTCCATCACCGGAGCCGGAAGCAGAGTCTGAACCGGAGTTGTCGCCACCACAGGCCGCGAGGGTGAGCGGCAGGGTAGCGACAGAGAGAGCAGCGAGTGTCTTCTTGAGCGTCATGTAGGGCTTAGACCTCCGTGGTGCGAAAGATGTAGAAAACCTGTGATGTTGGTTTTATATGAAGCTACCGCGTGGCTCGTCTCATATACAAGGAATTGAAAAATATGTCCTGTGATAAAAGCTATAGGGCGGTAGGTATTCTTTCTTAACCTGCGGTTTTGTCAACGAATTAAAAAAGTCCCCATCCCCCTGAGAGGGGTGGGGCACGGAGGGCGGTGAATGTTACCTATCTCGCAACCATTGGATAATGGTCTGAGTAAAACCATGCGGGTTCTCAAGATAGGGCAGGTTCTTGGACCCGGGGATAGTGGTGGCGGTGAAACCCCCACGGCAGCGCCGCGCCGCCCGCCGCGCAACTGGCCGCCACAGCATCTGATCGGCATGAATGAACAGCGTCGGGCACTGCACGGTGAGCTCGAGCCAACTCAGCGGAACCACAGCGGTACGCAGTCGGTGGTTCCAGATGATTCCCCGGCGGACGTTTCCTATGCGTGACGACGTCACGCGCAGGCGCAGGGCCTCCTCGCGCTCGGCGCCGTTGAAGGATCCGAGGGCGTCGAGATCCATCTCCCGAAGGTAGGTGGACTCCCGCAGTAGGAGTCTCGGGGCGCCAATTTTTCCCATGCGGCACAACGCTGCGCGCAGGAGGACCCACCCGAAGTCCCAGGGGCGTGCGGCGACGGCGCGGCGTAAATCTGCCGGGTGCGCTGCCGATACGGAGACCAGCCCGCGTACCCGTTCGGGCCGCTCGGTGGCCAGCGCCCATGCCACCGCACCGCCGGTATCCGCGCCGACTAGGTAGGCATCGTCGTGACCCAGTGCGCGGATGGCACCGCTGACATCACCAACCGCCACGCGGATATCCTGGCCGGGTTCGAGCGGTGGTTTATCGGACATGCCAAAACCACGCATATCGAGGGCGGCGACGTGGAAGCCTGCGGCGGCAAGCGGGGCAATGACATTCCGGAAGTCGAACCACCCACCAAAGGAACTATGGAGCAGCAGCACCAGCGGGTTATCCGGGTCGCCAGCGGTAGCGGCGTGCAGGCGGATGCCGCGCGTGTGCAGGAACTCGTGCTCAAAGGGGCCGTCAAGCTCCACTACGGAGGGCGGTAGGGGATTCATGGGCGGGCCTTTCGTGGGAAGGGTGCACAGAAGAAATCCGCCCTGAACGCATGTGCTCGGGGCGGGAGATTGAAAAGGACCTTAAAGGTTTAGGTGTAGAGGCCACGCTCGATGGACTTCTCAGCCTTACCCGGTACCAGCTTCTTGAGTTCCTTCGTGGACTCGATGGTCTTCTCCGGGGCCTTGACCTGCTTGACCTGCTTGAAGCCGATGAAGGCCACGACGGCGGCCAGGACGACCATGATGAGGAAGACGATCAGGAAGGCAGCCCAGCGGTCGAGCCACACGGCGAGCAGCTCCGCCAGGAAGAAGAAAAAGAAGAAGGAGCTGTACAGCGCCACGGTGCCGGCCACGCCGAACATGCCCGCGCCGATGCCGCCCTTCTTGGCAGAAGCAGCGAGCTCGGTCTTGGCCAGCTCGACCTCGGAGCGAACCAGCTGGGACATCTGCTCGGTGGCGTTGGATACGAGCTGGCCGATGGATGCTTCGCCACGGCGGGAGGTATCCGCATCGCTCAAGGGAATGCTGTCTACCTTCGGGGCGAACTTGTTGGACCCGTCAGTGAATAGTCCGTCGTTGCTCACGGTTAAATACTCCTACTGTTTTGTCGCAATCTATATCGGCCATAGTAATGAACTTTCCAGCGTTCATGTGGTGCGGCCCGCAAAGTGGGTACGGCGTTATTGTAATGGGTATGCCGCATTCTGACCCGCTGACCCCGCTGATGGCCCTTTCTGGGGTGAAGGATAAAGCTGCTTCTGCCGCCTCAGCGTTAGCGCGCGTGCACCGCCGGCCCGCGGGCTTGCGCAAGTTCGACGTCATTTCTTCAGAGTCGCTCTTGCGCGGTGCGCGGGCGGCCGCGGCGATCGACGGTGCGCCGCTTGAGGCTGACGGTATCCCGCCCGCGGTCAGCGCTTATTCCCTCCTTGCCCCCGAAAAACAGGCTGCTACCGTGCGCACCTTCGCGCGGGCTCCGCTGCAGATCCTGGCCAGCATTGATGTTGCGGCGGGTGGCGCGGGCCACCCTGATCAGAATCCGGCGGTGGCGCAGGCGCTAGCACAGCTCATCACGCGCGGGGCCGGTGTGGATTTTGACCGCTTGTTACCGGTGGTGCTGCACGCGGAGATTGCCGCGCGCTCGTTTTTCGGTGCGCGCAGCACAGTCGTGGCGCTCGTTGCCGCGCGCACCGCAGCCATCCATACCGGTTTCGATCCGCGGGGCTTTGCCGTGCCTGAGACCTACCTCAACCGGCATCGCGCGGACTACCGTGCGGCACTGGATACTTACGAGGAAGATCCGGCGGCACTTATCACGCTGCTTTTCGACGCCTGGGAAGCCGGCGCCCGCGAAGCCGACGGCATCGCGCAAGCGGCCTAATCACGCAGCTGCTGCCGCGCAAAGAAAACACCGCCGACCACGAGGGCCGCTATGCCGGCCACGACCGCTGAGCCGATACCGAACTCGCGGGCGCTGGGCGCGGTGAAGAGCGGAACGGGGTGCTTAAACGTGCGGATTTCCCAGTCATGGGCAAGGGCATGCTTCTTTAACAAGCGGTCTGGATTCACGGCAACGGGGTGGCCAACCTGCTCTAACATCGGGATATCCGTGGCGGAATCGGAATAAGCAAAAGATACGTCGGGGTCGACGTTGAGCTGTTTAGCCATGCGGGCTAAGGCCTCAGCTTTTGCGGCGCCTTTGCAATAAAACAGAATCTCTCCGGTGAACCGGCCGTCTTCCTCGGCGAGCTCGGTGGCCACGACGTGCTCGATGCCCAGCTCCTGTGCGATGGGCTCGACCAGCACGCTTGCCGACGCCGAGATGATCACCACCTCGTGGCCGGCGGCGCGGTGGGCGTCGATAAGCGCGCGTGCCTCCGCATAAATGGCGGGGGTGACTACTGAATGCATGGTCTCCACCGCGATGTCGTGGACTTCCTGAACGGACCAACCGGCGGCCATGGCGGCGAGCTGATCCCGGGTGGTGTCCATATGCTCACTGCTGTGCCCGGCGAGCATATAGCTGGCTTTGGCTAAAGACAGCTGGAGCGCCTCGGCATGGGTGATGAGACCGTTGTGCATGAATTCGCGGCCGAAGGCATAGGCAGAGGACGTGGCAATGATCGTTTTATCCAAGTCGAAGAACGCGGCCGCGCGGGTGGCGCCGTCAGTGGGAAAAGAAGTACCGGTCATCGAGGAAGGCCTGCCGTCTGTGTGCGAGTTACCCTGCTCATCGTAGCCTCTTAGCAGGCAGAATCGGGAGTGCGCAAACATATTGCCAGAAAACTCACGGAATGTTGGATTTCGCTGTTGTCATCTCTTGGTTCGCGTGCCATAATGTCATGTGCAAGGCCCCGATATACAGTGCGGCCTGCCCCGGCGCACCCCCCCGATGCCGGGTTACCGATGGCCCGCGCACACCCCCCCGAGGCGCGGGCCATCACCTTTTTCTTTTAAGCCAACATGCCCCCAGTCCCAGTGTTGCCGTGGCATTCAGATATGTGACTAAGGTCGTTGCACTCGTAGAGCTGGCACTCTGGAATTATCCTTGATCCACGTCGCGGCTTCGGGATCAATGAATTTCGCTACCATGTGGATAGCGTTATCAACAGAGTCAAGATGTGCGATTTCACCAGGGATATTGTGTTGTTGGACGATTGATTCGTGGTGAGAGCACCTGTTTCTCATTTTGTAAATAATGACTACAAGTTCTTCGAATTGCTGTCTGTCGTCGGGTTTTACCTTCAATGCCTTTTCTATCTGCGGCCAGATGCTCGCCTGATAGTGGCTACTTAAGAGGAAGCGCCAGAAATCAAAACTGAGTTCAGCGATGATTTTTCCTGGTGGTGCTTTCCTCCCTCCGGCTCTCTTCATTGCTTTGTGGATGCTCTTGGCTGCTTCACTGCTGAAATTTATTCGATGGTTGTCAAACCACCGTTCGTCGTATCTGCGCGTTAGGGCGGTGTGGATGCAATTGCGGAGGAGCACTTCGAGATGCTCAATGTCGGCGAGATAGGTCTTTGTAAGGTGAGTATTCCAAAGGTATAGCGCTTCTGGAGTTGGATGGGCAGCATAACGGCTCATACGCGCAGATGAAAACCACTGAGATAGTGGTAGTAGGGCGGATTCTGGATTATTCATTATGGATATGCTAGTTTTTCTGTTGAAAGCCTCGGAACGATCCCTGCACTACAAAAGTAGGAGTAAATCGCCGGGGTTATTGATGTTTTTGGCTTTCCCTAAGCCTAAGCCCGTTGTATGGCTTGTGAGTTTTTCTTAGGACACGACGTGGCGGGTTCCCTGTGAATTGTAGGCTTTAAACCCCGTTAAATTTGTTTAAACGTCATCAAAACCGGCGTCTATAGATGAAAACTGCGGCTTAAGGGACATTTCGTGTGGATTTGCGGCGTGTCGCACTAAGGGACATTTCGTGTGGATTTAGGAGCGTCCGGC
>NZ_JASOLS010000035.1:0-6778 GCF_030215295.1 Corynebacterium sp. UMB6689
GCCAAGCGCTTGGCGACGCCGACCTGCAGGTTGCGGGTTTCAGGTCTGGGGAAATGCAGTGGAGGCTGGAAACGCCGAAGCCCGTCGCCTAAGTCAACTGCGCAATGAGAACATCAATGACAACCTCAATGAGAATTTTGTCATTGAAGCGCTCAATGTTAGCTATGGCGGCTATAGCTGCACCGCGCAGTGTTGGAGGTGGAGGAGAAGGAATGCAGTTAGTCGCGGGGCTGCAGGCGCTTGACCAGCTGGTCGTGGTGGACTGGGGCGAGGCAGCCGGCGTCCACGACGCGCCGGGCTAGCTCCTTGTCCCCCATCTTGGCCGCGAAGGCCATGCCCATGGTGATGTCGTGGTCGGGGCGGCCGATAAGTGTAATCTCATCGCCAGGTTTGATGCGGCCAGGCTCGATGATGCGCAGGTAGGAGCCACAATCGCCGCGCTCCGTGAAGGATTTGAGCCAGCCCGGCTCATCCATCCAGCCGGAGAAAGTGGCACAAGGCGTGCGCGGGATAGACACTTCAAGCACGCACTCCCCCACCTGAATTCGCTGGTTAATCAGCATGTTCGGCCAGGAAATCCCCTCGGTGGTGAGGTTTTCCCCAAAGTAGCCATCACGCAGCACACGGTTGAGCGTGCCCTCCCAGTAATCGAGCTCCTCACGGGCGACGGCATACACGGCCTTCTCAGCGCCGCCGTGGTGGGCGTGGTCACCGATGGAATCCCCCACCACGCCGGAGCCGTCACCGTAGTTGGGCCCAGGTATCTCCAGGTCCAGGAAGGGGCGCGGCTGCTTATCGATGCCCGTGTACTCGTGCCGCCCGTGCGGCTCGGGGCGGCGGACAGCGACGTTCGTGGAGATAACCTTCATGCTCACCTATTGTGGCACACCTCACGCGCTCACATGTCGCGATCGTGGAAGAGCGCCTCCGCAGTCACGAGGTCGTAGAAGAAGAGGCGGGGGGCGAGGGGGAGGACGTCAGCAAGCATGGGCATGTCCTCCTTGAGCAAGGGACTTTCCATGATGATGTCATTCGCCGCAGCGCGGGAGGCCAGGGCGAAGGCATAGGAAATATAAGGCATCCACGCAGCGGCATTGAGCTCGTCGGCGGTGTTTCCGCTGGCAAAGGCGCCCAACGCGATGAGGGTGTGGCTGACGGACATGTCAACGCCCGCGTTTTGCACCAGCGAGGCTAGTGCCGTGGCGTCCTTGCGCAGGTGCTCGATGGTGCCCAGCGCATCGAGTGCGCCGTTATTGGCAAAGCACTCGCGCAGCGCGGCGACGCGGCCGGCCTCCCCCATCAGATCATCGACGGGCGGTGTGGGACTGTGAATGGTAGCGGCATTGAGCAGCATCGGGCGGGTCAGACCATCTGCGCCGGATTCACGCACGGCGGTGAGCTCGGGGTTCTCGCTGGCAGAGGGATCGAGGAGGAGATCCAGGTAGCTATCGACGCCGGACTCGTCGGCGGCCTCCAGCGGGGAGTGGAACAAGCGCGTGCGCGCAAGCGAGCGGGCTTGTTGGTTCACGCTGACGCCGGTGCGCGCCAGGGCGTGGACCGCGTCCTCCGGTTGGGCGCGCAGGCGGTCGATGGTGCTGTCGAACATCGCCTGCAGCTTCGGGTTGGGGCTGCGCTGGGAGAGCACGTGGAGCGCGCGGAAGGTGTCCCAGAGCTGCTCCGGGGTCCAGTCCTTTGATGCGAGTGCCGCCGGTGAGCCTTCTGGCGTGATCACAATGGAGGCGCTGGAGGGGCGTGCAGGGGCGGCGAGGTTGGAGGAGGCGCGGAGCTCGCGGACATCGACAAGCAGCGAGCCCTGCTCAGCAAGGTCGGCGGGCAACTCAAACCCCTCTTCGGTGGGCGTGAGTTGGGTAGGCGCCACCGTGGGCTCGGCCAATGGCCAGGCCCAGCCCACTAAATCTGCCTGCGGTTCTGCGTTCTGTTCAATGATTATTTCATCGCCATTAAGCAGGCCGCGGCTGACGAACGGGGACTTGCGGACGGTGGCCAGCGCCGCATAGATCAGGCTGGTGGATGCGGAAGCTTCGTACTCGACGATGCGCCGCTCCAAGCTGCGGGCCTGGTGAGCCTCGCGCTCCCCCGCCGGGAGGGAGTCCAGGTAATCTTCGTAGGACAGTGTGGACCACATGAGGAAGAGCTCTGCCGTTGGCTGTTTGCGCACGGCGTTGGCCAGCGCGGCGTTGGGGACGGCGAGGCTGGTGACCGCCTGCGTGGTCTTCGAGGTGCGCGCCAGCTCCTTGATTTTCTGGCGGCCGTCGATGGTGACGAACTTCGCCAGCGGCAACGGGCGCGGCGAGTGGACGGTAAACATATCGTCCTGATCGAGCTGGCCGGCGAAAATTACTGGCTTATCGGAGTGCTCAGTGGGTTCCAAGCCGATGCGCTTGACGCGGCTAAACAAGGCCTCGGGCCAAACATCGAATTCCAGCTCATAGCCGGCCTCACTGGCTACGACCTCGCGGCGAGAGACCTCGGTGTCCTCGAGGGTGCGTCGTCCCTTCTCCAGCGCGATGGGCTTCTTTGGCGGAGAGGCCAGCGTGTAGCTGAAGGTTGAGTGCGCACCGAGGGCGTCGATGATGCGGAAATCCATGCCGCGCGGGCCGTCGTTGGTGGCGCGCATGTGGAGGCCCTCGGCGAGGGAGATGAAGCGGACGTCGACAAGCTGCTCGTCGTGCCACAGCGACACCTTGTAGCGGCCCACCCACGGGTCTTCGTAGAGGTCACCGGGGAAAGGCTCGGCGATGCCTGCGTCGAAGGTCTGTTCCGAAATCTCCTCCTGCTCGCCCCCGAGGGGCGCGTAGGTGAGATCGATGCGCCACTCCCCTTCCGCAATGAGGTGCACGCGCGGCGACTTGGTGAACACGGGCTCGTTATCGAGGCCCCGGGCGTTGGGCAGGGTGGCGACGTCGAAGTCCCACGCGAAATCGCCGTGCTTGGCGACGTCCACCGGTTCCCTCTGCGGTACCCTCACCTGATCCGGTAGCGGTCCCACTTCCCAGCCGGCCCAGATGCCGAGTGGCTCAGCATTCTCGAGCGTGCCCTGCGGCGCGATGAGGGTGGTGCGGTCATAGACGATGAACGGCGCCTCATCGGTGATGCCGGTGAAGGTGACGGTCTCGATGAGGTCCTCATCGCCATCGCGCAGGGTTACCTCGATGCGGGTAAAAGGCCCAGGGATGCCGACTTCCAGCGGTTCTTCGGTGGCGAATTCGCGCACCGAATGGGGGCGATCGATGAAGTGAGACTTGACCACCCACCGAGGATCAGACAGATCTGCCTCAGGATAGGTAGCCGGCAGCTCCAGCATGAGAATGTTGCTCCCCCGGCGCAGTGAAATCCGGGGACCCTGTTCGGTGAGGTCAGTGGTGACCAACGGCGTTGTGGGAAGTGAATAAATCTCCGCGCTCATTTGCTTCATCATAGGACACGGCGGGGTCCTGTTGCCATGTCGCTGGTAGAGGGCTTGATTGTCCTAACGGTAGGACAGGTGTCCTATCGATAGGACAGCTCAACCGAGTTTGACCGGGTTGGCCAAGGTAATGCGCGTGCTCGGATACGAGGTTTCCGTACAGGTACACCACATGAGCGATGCCGCCGCCGCGACAGCCGCCCGAGTTCTCCTGGGGGAGCTCAGCAGCGAAGAACCAGACGTTAAAGCCTGGATTGACCGCTTTGTGCAGTGGGGTGACGCTGCGGCCGTCGGTGGCAGCTACCAGGCTCTCATGGAACGGGCCGCGTGGGCCTCCAACCCATATGGCCGCCACGGGGCTCTCCACTTCTTACCGTCAAATCCCATAACGATTGCTTCAGCGGTTGATGCGAGTGGGCAAACTTGGGCGATGTCGGGTGCTTTTGCAGCGCAACGAGTCGCGGGGCAGATCGCAGGTGAAGAAGAACCTCACTCAACATTGATCTGGTGCACAAATCCAGCAGACATCGTGTCTTCATTGCCCACTCGGATCCGTGCCAGTTCTGAGCCCGTATCCGGAGGAATCACCCTCGTGCCTGTCGCTGGTGAAGAGCTCGCCGGCGCAACTAATGAAGCCGGAATGCACTACGTATCACCGCATCAGCTTGCCATTGATGCGTGCGCAGAAAACTATGTGGGAGGGGCATAGGTGATGAGAAGAGCAACGAGCCGAGTGAGCTGGGAACACCATGAGCGGCCGCACGTTTCGGAGTTGGGGACCGACCGTGCGTTATTTCGATTAACCAAGCAACTTCCTGACTTGGTGTGGAACGCCGCCGCGCTGGAAGGAAACACTTTCACTCTCCCGGAAGTTCGAACCCTGCTAGATGGCATCACTGTGGGCGGAAAGGCACTTGCTGAACAGCAACAGATCTTGGACTTGTCAGAAGCTTTCAACCTGCTCCACGAGCTGGTCCTCAAAGAGGAATGTGCGGTGGATAAACCCACCAGTAACGCACTCCATGCCGTGCTAGCAAGGAACGAGGCCCTGGACGCTGGTCTTTTCCGTGGTGAAGGCCATGTGGAGGGAGATGGCGGCAGCGTCCGGTCTCTTGCTGAGTCATGGATACAGCGCATTGAATATCCCTCACGCGCGACGGCTGGAGTTCAACCTTGCCCTCGATGAGCTCTTCCGCGCGGACGATGCCACAACGCTGATGGATTTCCTGTACGACTGCCTAGCGGAGTCCTCCCAGTAGAGGGAAAAGACTCGAAGTGCGTGAACAGCAAGGGCCCTCCGCTTTAAAAGCGAAAGGCCTGCTTGGGGCTGAATGCTCAGCGCATCCTCTAGTATGAGGCGATGAGTGCTTAGCGGAACATCCTCTGCAGAGCGGCGAAGTCAACCTTCACGATCCCCATGGACTGCAGGTAGGTAGCGATAGTGCCGAGGATGGCGGCAGCGATGCCAGCGCCCAGGAAGCCAGCGCCAATAGAGGAGCCAACCTTGCTGCTGGTGTCATCCTTGGCCTGGTTTCCCTGATCCTGATCCTGGTCCTCGTCTTCCGGGGCGGAGCCGTCAGCGAACCACCAGTCCTGGATGATCAGGTTGGCAACGTCGGTGTTGTCGATGTACTTGCCGCGCACCGGATCGGTGCCGGTGGCCTTGGCGGACCTGACCCCCGTTAGGTAGACACCTCTGATTCCAGCCAGTGCGGCTGGGAAGGAAGGTAATCTACCCTCATGCCCGTAAGGTTTACACGGAACAGTTCAAGCGCGACGCTGTCGCAATGTTCGAGTCGAACCCGGATTCCTCGATGCGCAAGGTCGCAGAAGAACTCGGGATCAATCGCTTGACTTTGGGAAACTGGTATAAGCAGTACGGCACCAACGTCCCCAAGGATGATGCAGCGTCACCCGCAGAAAAGCTTGCTGATGCGGAGCGAATCCGCCAGCTAGAACGCGAAAACAAAAGGCTTCGTGAAGAGCGCGATATTCTGCGCAAGGCCGCGAAGTATTTTGCTTAAAGAGACGACCTGGTGATCCGCTTCCAGTTCGCCTGTGACAATCTCGCCGACTACTCGGTCAAGCGGATGTGCACAGTCCTGGGCCTCAATCGGTCTTCGTACTACAAGTGGAAGAACTCGGCTTCACGGCGCCGTGCACGCCTTGTAGATGATGCTGTGGTGGCCGCGGAGATCCAAGCCATTTTCGATGCTGAAAACGGCGTGTAGGGCGCTCGTCGCATCACTGCCGAACTCAACGACCCCACACGTCGCGACGGTGCTACAACCCCTGCCAAGCGGATCAATCGCAAAAAGGTGGCACGTTTGATGCGGGCCCAGAACCTGTTCGGATTTCAAAAGAAGCGCAGGGTCAAGACCACTGTGCGCGACAAAGGCCGGCGCGTGTTTGCAGACTTGGTCAACCGTGACTTCACAGCCTGCGCTGCAAATCGTGTGCTTGTCGGCGATATTACGTATCTGCCGATCGCAGACGGAACGAACATGTACTTAGCAACAGTGATTGATTGCTTCTCCCGCAAGCTTGTCGGGTTTGCTATCGCCGATCACATGCGCACCGAACTGGTAGAAGAAGCCCTCGAAAACGCTTCCCACCTGCGAGGAGGTCTTGACGGTGCGATTTTCCACTCAGATCACGGAAGCGTCTACACCTCATCGCAGTTCCAGGCAACATGCAGGCGCTTGGGCGTTACCCAGTCGATGGGCGCGGTGGGAACCAGCGCGGATAATTCGCTCGCTCAAGTCGTTCAACGCGGCTTTAAAGCGGGAGGTCCTCAAAGATGCGAAGACCTTCGCCAATCAGCTTACCTGCCGCAGAGACGTATTCCGGTGGTGCGTGCGCTACAACACGTGCCGTCGGCACACATGGTGCGGATACCAAACCCCCGATGAGTTCGAGTCCCAAGCCGCTTAAGGCCTGATAGGCTTACACCTACATTTTGTTCACCCCACGGTGTCTACTTTCCGGGGGCCGGGCCCGCATTAGTAGCTTTCTGCGCATCCCCCGCAATACCGCAGCATAACCAACCATTCTCAGCCTATCCCCTGGTCTGGCAGCCGGAGGATATTCGCAACAGTATGAAACTAGGGCCATGTCCCAGGTTGGGTGTTTGGGTGTGATGGTGATTTTTCAAAGCAGGAGTGCTCTGATGCTGCTGGGGTGTTGGGTGGGGAGCTAATCGCGGAATAGTGCCACAGTGTCGTTATTGGTGTGGGTAAATGTGTTTTGTTCCCAACCACCCATAATCACGCCCAGGAAATACCTCCGCGTGCGCGGAGAAGAGGTAGAGCGCACCGCAACCGCAGGACAAGACGGGGAAATACCTCCGCG
>NZ_JASOLS010000036.1:0-5620 GCF_030215295.1 Corynebacterium sp. UMB6689
AATCAAGATCACCGCATTATCCCAGGCTGCCCCAGGAATCCGTATCGGTTTATCCACACGAAATGTCCCTTAAGCCAGGGATGCGGCTGGGGTTTGTTAGCTCTTGACGAGCTTCCGAATGGCCCGCATAGCCTCCTCTAGCTTCTCTGAGGCTATTTTCTCGTCCTCGGCGGCGGCTCCTGCCACACAGTGCTCTATGTGGTCCTCCAGGAGCGCCAGGGAGACATTCTCGAGCGCGGAGGTTACCGCCGAGATCTGCGTGATGATGTCAATGCAGTATTGGTCCTCTGTGATCATGCGGTGGATGCCGCGGGTTTGTCCTTCGATGCGCTTGAGGCGCGCTAAGTATTTCGCCTTTTGATCGTCATTGGAGTTGTAGCCGTGTACACCCGGCTCATGGCAGGAACAGGTATCTCGCTGGTCAGTCATAGTTTTTCACCTTTCTGCCGGGGCGATTTGGTTAAGTAAGGATGTCTACAGTATATTTTTACAAAGTTGCCTCAAGGCAACGGGCCCCCATCGTCTAGCGGCCTAGGACACCGCCCTTTCACGGCGGCGGCACGGGTTCGAATCCCGTTGGGGGTACCAACACCTTTGTGTTGGCACGCAAGTAAATATATATGGCCCTGTGGCGCAGTTGGTTAGCGCGCCGCCCTGTCACGGCGGAGGTCGCGGGTTCAAGTCCCGTCAGGGTCGCCATATTCAAGCCTCGAGGCATTGTTAGAGAAACAAGCCTCGGGGCTTGCGTCGTTTTGTCTCCGTCAGCGATTAATCCTGCTGGCGCATGCCGCCGGTGGAGCGGGAAAGCTTATAGGTCTAGGTGCTGTGGGGTGGGCTGTATACCGAGGTCTAGTGCACGGTAAAACTGAGTCTGACGTGCTGATTTGCTGTGCTTATCTAGCTGTGTGTAGAGTACTTATTCGTGCCCAGCGCACAAGAGAAAACTAAAAATGGCCCTGTGGCGCAGTTGGTTAGCGCGCCGCCCTGTCACGGCGGAGGTCGCGGGTTCAAGTCCCGTCAGGGTCGCCGAAGTCCTAGTGGCTTCTGGCCAGATAGCTCAGTCGGTAGAGCACACGCCTGAAAAGTGTGGGGTCGCCAGTTCGATCCTGGCTCTGGCCACAAGATAGCCCCCTCCATTTTGGAGGGGCTTTTTTGGTGCATTTTTTGGTTTAATGGCCGGCATGACTACTTCTGTTGCGCACCAAACCGATCAATCCCGCTTCGTTATTACCGTCGATGGCGAGGAAGCGGGTTTTGCCGAATACAGTGACTCCGCAGCCACGCGCGAGTTCACGCACACGGAAATCTCTGAGGCCTTTCAAGGCCAAGGCCTGTCCAAGCCGCTCATTAAGGCGGCGTTGGATGATGACTCGACGGTAGGCCGCCAAGTCATCCCAACGTGCAGTGCCGTAGCGCGGTTTATTGAGAAGAACCCTGAATACCAGCGTCTGACTAAGCGTGAGGGCAGCCTCTAAGGACAGGTTCTGGGGCCCTTAGATGTAGTAGTCCGGGTCCACCAGCTTGATGCGCTCATTCTTCTTGCGAGGACGGTTCTTAGCCGGAATACCCGTAGCGGTGTGATTAGCGGGCACATCCTTCGTCACCACGGCGTTAGCGCCTACTGCGGAGCCTTCGCCGATGGTGATGGGGCCTAGTACCTTGGCGCCGGCACCGATGGTCACGTTGTCCCCGATCGTTGGGTGGCGCTTGGTCTGCGTGAGCACCTGGCCGCCGAGCGTGACCCCGTGGTAGAGCATCACGCCATCGCCGATTTCGGCGGTTTCACCAATAACGATGCCCATGCCGTGGTCAATGAAGAAACGGCGGCCGATGGTGGCACCAGGGTGGATCTCAATACCGGTGAAGAAGCGGTTTACTTGTGCCAGGATACGTGCGGGGCCGCGCCAACCATGCTTCCACATGCGGTGGGCGATGCGGTGCGCCCAAATAGCGTGGAGGCCGGAATAGACCACGGTATTCTCGACGTCGCCGCGCGCGGCCGGGTCATGCTCGCGCGCGTTGGCGAGGTCTTCACGAATCATCTTCAAGATGTGCATGCGAACCATCCTATCCAGAAAGAAAAAGCGCCCCCTAGCACAGAGGGCGCTTTTATTCGGAGGCTCATCACGGCGCCGTGCTTGGCGACGTCCCGCGGAGAGCCATGTTGACTATTCCTTAAGCTTCGCGGATGTCCTCGAAGAGAATGGTGGAGACGTAGCGCTCACCAAAGTCCGGGGCGACAACGACGATGGTCTTGCCCTTAAACTCGTCACGAGCGGCCAGCTTGAGTGCTGCAGAGACGTTGGCGCCGGAGGAAATACCAACGAGCAGGCCTTCTTCGGTAGCCAGCTTGCGGGCGGTGGACACGGACTCTTCGGTGGTTGCGGTAAGAACCTCGTTGAGGATCTCACGGTCCAAAACCTCTGGGACGAAGTTAGCGCCGATGCCCTGGATCTTGTGAGGACCTGCGTGGCCCTCGGACAGGACGGGGGAGTCGGAGGGTTCTACAGCTACCAGGTAGGTATCCGGGTTCTGGGAGCGCAGGTAGCGGCCAACGCCGGTGACGGTGCCGCCGGTACCGACGCCCGCCACGAAAGCATCAACCTTGCCCTCTGCGTCCTCCCAGATCTCAGGACCGGTGGTTGCCTCGTGGATCTTCGGGTTTGCCTCGTTAGCGAACTGAGAAGCCAGGATAGCGTTAGGGGTTTCGGCGATAATCTCGTTGGCCTTTTCCACCGCGCCCTTCATGCCGGCAGCGCCTGGGGTTAATACGATTTCAGCGCCATAAGCGCGCAGCAGCACCTTTCGCTCATTGGACATGGTCTCCGGCATGGTGAGGATGACCTTGTAACCCTGAGCTGCGCCGACGAGTGCCAAGCCAATACCGGTGTTGCCGGAAGTGGCTTCAACGATGGTGCCGCCAGGCTTCAGCTCGCCGGATTCCACGGCGGTGTCGACAATCGCCTTGGCGATGCGATCCTTGACGGAGTTTGCGGGGTTGAAGGACTCGACCTTCACGAGTACCTCTGCGCCGAGGCCTTCGGTCAAGCGGTTGAGGCGGACCAGCGGGGTTCCGCCGATGGTTTCTAGAATGTTGTCGTATACAGCCACGATGTGGACTCCTTGTAAGTAACTTCCGATGTACAGCAGACACCTTACACGGCGCCACTAGACAAAGTGGTATATAAATTCTGAACAGAGCATTCGGGCATGCCATGTGGGATTTGGGGTGACGGAGTAGGGCGCTGTGCGATTTAGAATTACCCCCGTCGGCCGGTTATACTTCGCAAATAGTGGTCACCTACCCCCGTTTCAGGCGGGGAATGTGGGTGCACCTGCTGGTTACCCCCGAGTAAGAGAGAGTCTCATGGAGCCGCATCGACTCAAGGATGACGACGAAGCCGTACGCGCAGCGCTCTCGTCGCTGAAGACCGCAACGGGAATTCCCGTCACGATGTACGGGACCTTGCTGCCGGATAATCGCCTGCAGATTACCCAGTGGGTAGGTCTGCGCACCCCGGCCTTGCAGAACTTGGTGATTGACGCGAACGTGGGCGTCGGCGGGCGTGTTGTCAGCACTCGCCGCGCGGTTGGTGTATCCGATTACACACGCGCCACCACGATCAGCCACGAGAATGACCGCTACATCCAGGATGAAGGGCTGCATTCCATCGTGGCGGTACCGGTGACTGTGCAGCGTGAGATCCGCGGTGTTCTTTATGTTGGTGTTCATTCGCCGGTCCGCCTGGGAGACAGGGTGATCGAGGAGGTCACCATGACCGCCCGCTGCCTCGAGCAGGATTTGGCGGTGAATTCCGCGCTGCGTCGCGCCGATGGAGGCAAGGGCGGCGCCGCCCGCGGTCACGTAATGAACGGTGCCGAATGGGAGCAGGTGCGATCGACGCACTCCAAGCTGCGGATGCTGGCTAATCGCGTCAACGATGAAGACCTTCGCAAGGAATTGGAAGCCCTCTGTGATCAGATGGTCTCTCCGGTACGCGTGAAGCAGACCACCAAGCTGTCTGCGCGCGAGCTGGATGTTCTCTCTTGCGTGGCGTTGGGGCATACCAACGTTGAGGCGGCAGAGGAAATGGGCATCGGAGCCGAAACGGTGAAGTCTTATCTGCGCTCTGTCATGCGCAAACTGGGGGCCCACACCCGTTATGAGGCGGTTAATGCGGCCCGTCGTATCGGCGCGCTGCCCTGATTGTAGGTAAGTTGGGTGGGTGTGAAAGACCAATTTATTGTCTCCGGTGGGGCGCGCCTGCAGGGCACTGTCAAGGTGGACGGTGCCAAAAACAGTGTGCTGAAGCTGATGGCTGCGGCACTGTTGGCGGAGGGCACCACCACACTAACCAACTGTCCTGAAATTCTTGATGTTCCACTGATGCGCAAGGTACTCGAGGGCCTCGGTTGCACAGTGGAGATTGATGGCCACACCGTGCGTATCACCACGCCGGCCCAACTGCATTCCAACGCAGACTTCGACGCCGTGCGGCAGTTTCGTGCGTCCGTATGTGTGTTAGGTCCACTGACGGCGCGGTGCGGTTATGCCAAGGTGGCCTTGCCGGGCGGCGATGCTATCGGTTCCCGCCCTCTGGACATGCACCAGTCCGGGCTGGAGAAGATGGGCGCGAGCACACGGATTGAGCACGGTGCCGTGGTGGCAGAGGTTGACCACCTTCACGGGGCAAGCATCAAGCTCGACTTCCCCTCCGTGGGCGCCACAGAGAATATTCTTACCGCCGCCGTGCTTGCTGATGGTGAAACTCAACTCCACAATGCCGCCCGTGAACCGGAGATCGTCGACCTGTGCCTGATGCTTAAGGAAATGGGTGCTGATATTACCGGTGAAGGTACGTCTACCATCACGATTCGGGGTGTGGACAAGCTGCAACCGACTGAGCACGAGGTCATCGGCGACCGCATTGTTGCGGGTACCTGGGCCTATGCCGCAGTCATGACGCGCGGCGATATTACGGTAGGCGGCATTGCTCCTAAGCACCTGCACCTGCCGCTGGAAAAGCTCAAGTCTGCCGGCGCTGACATTGAGGACTATGTGAACGGTTTCCGGGTGCGCATGGACGGTCGCCCGAGCGCCGTGGATTATCAAACCCTGCCGTACCCCGGTTTCCCTACGGATCTTCAGCCTATTGCTATTGGTCTTTCCGCCGTGGCGGAAGGCACCTCCATCATTACGGAGAATGTCTTCGAATCGCGCTTCCGTTTCGTCGATGAGATGCTCCGCCTTGGCGCCGATGCCCAAGTTGATGGACACCACGTAGTCATCCGCGGGCAGGAGCGTCTGTCTTCGACGCATGTCTGGAGTTCCGATATCCGCGCAGGCGCCGGGTTGGTGCTCTCTGCACTGTGTGCGGATGAGACGACCACCGTGCACGATGTCTTCCACATAGATCGCGGCTATCCCAACTTTGTGGAGAATCTCCAGGCGTTGGGCGCCACGATCGAGCGCACTCAGGAGGAAGAGCTCTACTAAGGCGCCGTGCTTGGCGACGTTTCCCCGGTTCAATCCCACGGTTGAACTGGGGATTTGTTGTTTGTTGGGGGTGTGCGTATATTTATCGAGGTCGCCGCGAGGTAGCCGGGAGGTTAACTGGTG
>NZ_JASOLS010000037.1:0-5616 GCF_030215295.1 Corynebacterium sp. UMB6689
AACGTCCAAAAAGCCACTAGACATCCCGTCCAAAAACATCCTGGACTCCGTGTCCAAAAAGTCGCTAGACATCACACCCTTCGGCTAACACCCTTCGGCTAACGATTCCTTGTGGTCGCGACATCATCGGCGAGTGTAATCCGCCCACTTCTCAGTTGGGCAGGTTTTAGCAGGTCGGAGTTGGCGCAAACTGACACCGCCAAACGCGTTCACTCTCTTCACCTCAGTAGCTTGTGACTAGCCGCTACGCCTCCTTGCCCACTACCCCAAAATCAACGCTGCCGTCTTCTCCGGCGGCACATCCTTCAACTGCCGGCTCTTGATGGTCCACGATGCCAACCCCAATACAATCCAGACCACCAGCGCGATGAGCGGAGCCGTTCCCAGCATGCCCGGCGAGCCTGGAACAAAGAGCAACGCCAAGAACCCGATGGAGAGAACGCACCCGGCTAGCGCGAAGTACTCATAAAACTTATTCGGTGCAATGGGCCGAGTCATTCCGGAAACCTGCCCGGTGCGCGCAATCTTCCAGGCGCAGAAGCAGGTATAGAAATACGCCACCGTGATGCCGGCACTGGACATATCGACGACCCACGTCAACGCCGCGCGCCCGAACCATGGGGTCACCAGGCACACCGCACAGACCAAGAGAATCGCATTGCGCGGTGCGTGCTCCTTGCCCTTCAGCTCACCCAAACGGCGCGGGACCAGGTTCGCCCGCCCCAATGTAAACAGCACGCGGCTTGCCGCAGTGTAGAAACCATTGAGGCCTGTCAACACACCCGCGCTCACCGCAACGACCATGAGCACCAATCCGGCTTGCCCCATGACTTCGCTGATGGCTGCTGCTGGCGGCCATGCTTCACCCTCAAAGTCACTATGGTTGGTGCCCACGGCAATCGACGTCGCGAGCATCATCGCCAAGTAAATCAGCGTCGCTACAGTAATCCCCCACAGCAAAAGCCCAAGAGCCTTCCGAGGAGAAAAATTAAACTCGCCCGCCAGTTGCGGGATCGAATCGAATCCCACGTAAGCCCACGGGGCAAATGCGATGATCGTCGCCACCGCCGCAGCCGGCGGCACATCTACAGGGAAAGCTGGGGCAAGCTCCGGTCGCTCGACGACGTAATAGATCACCATCGCCGCCACGATAACCACCACTGCCAGAATCATGAGTACAACGGCAAAGAACTGGAACTGGCCTGAGAGCGCAGCACCCTTAGAGTTCAACCACGCGAACCCAATGATAAACAACGAGCAGATCGCTACTTCGGGAAGATAGATGGTCCACCCGGCGACGTCGTAAAGCGCGCCCCTCATGACCAATTCAGGGAACGTGACACGGAAGACGAGCGTGACCGCCGACGCATTCAACGCGACGACGCACGAGTACCCCAGCGTCAGCGCCCATCCCGCAATAAACGCATGAGCCCGGCCGAGCGATGCCATGGCGAACGCCACGCCACCACCGGTCAACGGCAGCGCACGAATGGTAAAGCCATAACTCAAACCAATAATGGCAATCATCAGGCCGCCAATAACAAAGCCGATGGCCGTTCCGGCAAGTCCCGCCTTCTGCATCCAGTCGAAGGGCAAGATATAAGCACCCCAGCCAATCGCGGCCCCAAGGGCCATCGCGAAGACCCACGAGGGCTTCATAGATTTCCGCAGTGTCGCATTCTCCGACATGTAGTTTCACTCCAGACAATTCACCTTAAGCGCGAGGACCTTGCGGACGATCCCAGCGCGTGTTTCTGGCAAGTCTAGAGATTCTTGATTAACCGTGCTGCAGATCTCACAGATTCAACATCGAGTTCTACAGCTCATTCTTCAAACGTAACCACTGTTGGCCATTGCAGAGCTCCGTTACCAACCACCCGCATGCCCTGCACCCTTCCGATGCCACTACGTATTGGCCCAAGGATCGTGCTCTAACTCCGCACCGGGCACTTGACGCCCAGGCCGTAGCGTCTATCCTCGCGTTGCCTACCGCCGGTTGCGTCGGGCAATCTCCGCGCTGAGCAGCGTGGCAAAGCCCGTCCACGCGGCGTAGGGCGCAAGCACCACTCCATGCTCAGGGGCGGACTGCCACGCGGACCCCGGCTCCCGGCAGTTCTACCTGGCCACGTTCTTTACCGCCGCCGTCTGGCTGGGCACGTGGCTAAAGTGGGGCGACCGCCGCTGCTTTTCCGGCCACGCCCCGCGTGAACTGGCCCGGGGTGTTGTCATCGGCATCTTGCTCATCATCCTGTTTTCCTCGGCGCCCTCATCGTGCGCTCCATCCCCGCCCTAGCCGGGCCGGTGAGTGACCTGCTGGACAACATGCGCCACGGCAGTGTCCCCATGACGCTGGCCACGCTCATCATCAACGGCGTGGGCGAGGAACTCTTCTTCCGCGACGTGGCACGCCGCGCGCTTGCCGACGCCTCCTCCCCCACCCCCTCACTCATCTTCCAAGTTGCCCTCTACACCGCCGTCACCACTGCCATGGGCGTCCCTCAGCTCCTGGTGGCCTCCGTCCTCATCGGCGGCATCGCAGCTCTCGAAGCCCGCCGCGCGGACAACCTCATCTCCGCCACCACGCTGCGCCTGGTCTGGAGCACCGGGATGGCGTTTGTGTTGCCAGTAGTTATCGGGTAGGCAGCAATCCACTGCCTAGCCTGAGACGGCGCTAATTAACTCCACATTTTCGTAATAAGCAGAATGCGACTTGACCGCCTCGCTCACATCGTGATTGACCGCGAAACTCGCGTCCAGGCCCTCGAAGCCTATCGCCTTCCTTCCGCCCATTGCTGCAGGGTATAGATATCCGAGGACCCAGTCATTGTAAGAATGGTAATTGTGGACGACACCAGAAAGCGCCTCCCCAAGAGAATCCCACTTCGCATCTTGCCCAATGGCCGCGCCCAGAAGATGCACGGCTTCAACCTGCACCTCGTTTTCGGTTCCGGCAGCGCCCGCAAGTGCGGTAGCGAGGTTGAGCATGACGCGGCCACCCAAGCTATGCCCTACTAGTACCACGGACTCTAGGTTGGAGCGCTGAACAATTGCTGCGAGCACCATGGCGGTCTTATTCGCTCGGTTAACTGCAACCGTCCACGGGTTCTTGACCAGATCCACGGCACCAAGCGCCAAGCCGGCTGGCGTTGCCTTCTTGGCCAGCTTCTTTCCAGCATGTTTAACCCTTCCCTTCAACACGGCGCCGCCAGCGAAGCCAACACCTGGGCAAAGGAAGCCAGCAAGCTCCAGCATTTCCTTGCTACCCCACGTCACAAGGTAAATCGGGGAATCTGGGTACGCGGCTTCAACCGATTTAACTTCAGTACGCCAGTCCAGCTTCCTTTCAGTCGTAAAACCACGGGCGATGAGAACTGGCGTGCCGCCTCCCTTGCGGACGCGCTGAATATCAAAGGAATCATCCTCGCCGATATAAGAGTTAAGCGCTTTTATTCCGAACGCGGAGCCGAGCAGCCCACCAGCAGCAGCGACGACCATACTTCCGCCGGCCATCCCAAATCCGCCTGATGCCAAGGAGCCGAAGCCGAGCGCAGCTAGGCCAGCATTGTGAGCAGCTGCGCCCGATAAACCAAGAATCGTGGTTCCATAAGCGCTGCCTACCATCGGTGCGGCAACCCATCCACCGGCAGCTCCGAGAACTAAAGCGCCGGCACCAACAGCAGCAACCTTGACTGCGCGACCAACATTAGCTTCCTTGAATGCGCGCAGCTCGCGCCATTGGGTGAGGTCATCGATGCGGTAATTAAGGCGCTCAAAAGCCGGAACCTGATGAAGGTGTTCTGCACACAAGGCCGGCAAAGCCACCAAGCCGAGGCCAGCAGCAGCGAAGTTATCGCACTGAGGCACGATGCAGTGGGACGTGGCCGAGCCGCAGCTCTCGCACACGTACAGCGATTTAGACTTAGATTTCCTGTGGCTGGATTTGGTTAGGCAACGAGAGCACCAGCCTTCTTCGGTGTCGCTGCTGAGAGTGTCCATGAGCTCGGCCAAAGTCGTGGCCAACTTTGCGGAAGCAATAGCTTGCTTCCTAAGCTCTTGGACCTTTCGATCATGGCGCTTGACTGCGCGCTTTACCGCCTTAGCGGCGGAGTCCCCTTGATCGTCTGGACTAATAGAATCGTTATTGAAATTGAAGTCTTCCTCAACCGCAGCCACGACAGACGGAAGCTGCGCTTCCGCATCATCCGATTCCTTCTGCCCCACCGCGGCAGACCACAGCGCCTCAACAATAGCCGGCGACCCAGTAAGCTCGGCGTCGCCCTCTACCTCCGGTGACTGGCTGTCACCACGCTGCGCAACGCGCACAACCCGCCCAAGATTGGAACGCAGCTCACAGGAAAAAGAGCCATCATCCTCAGAGTTAAACGAAATTGCGGCAGACTCAATGGAGTCCTTCTTGGCCATGGCGCGTAACCTTTCAGCAAAGGAAAAAGGAATAATATAAACCTTAAACCAATCCTTCTGAAAGTATCGCGTTAGAGCAGCCTGCCGACGCCCCGTGCCGAGTACTGCACGAGCTCAAATAGAGCTGGGCATAATGAGCGGGCGCTTGACGACGCCTCTCCCCCGCCCCGTTCAAAGCGACAAATCCTGTACTTATGTAAGAACGTACCTGCGATATCGATCTGCTATCCCAGAATCAACGCCGCCGTCTCCTCCGACGGCACGTCCTTCAACTGACGACTCTTGATAGCCCACGACGCCAGCCCCAGCACACCCCAGACCACCAGCGCAATGAGCGGAGCCGTTCCCAGCATGCCAGGCGAGCCCGGCACAAAGAACAGCGCCAAGAACCCGACGGAGAGAATGCACCCGGCCAGCGCGAAGGACTCATAGAACATGTTCGGTGCCATCGGCTTGGGCATCCCAGGAACCTGCCCGGTACGCGCAATCTTCCATGCGCAGAAGCACGTATAGAAATACGCCACCGTGATACCGGCACTAGACATGTCGACGACCCATGTCAACGCCGCGCGCCCAAACCACGGAGTTACCAGGCACACCGCACACGCCAAAAGAATCGCATTACGTGGCGTGCGCTGCTTTCCGTTCAGCTCACCCAGCCGACTCGAGACTAGGTTGGACACGGCCAAGAGTAAACAAGACCCGGCTTGCCGCAGTGAAGAATCCGTTCAACCCAGTAAGAACTCCGGCGCTGACGGCTACAACCATGAGCACCAAACCGGCAGGCCCCATCACCTCGCTAATCGCTGCCGCCGGCGGCCATGGCTCCCCCTCATAAGCATCGTGATGGGTTCCCACAGCGATGGAGGTCGCGAGCATCATCGCCAAGTAGATCAAGGTTGCCGCAATGATTCCCCACATCAGAAGGCCTAGCTCTTTCTTCGGCGAGAAATTAAACTCGCCCGCCAGTTGCGGAATGGAATCAAAGCCCACGTAGGCCCACGGGGCAAAAGCGATGATGGTCGCAACCGCTGACGCCGGCGCAACGTCGACAGGGAAAGCTGGTGCAAGCTCCGGGCGCTCGGCGACGTAATAAATCACCATCGACGCCACAATGACTGTCAGATGCGAGTTTTTGGTACCGGTGTTCTGGGGACTCGGTACTGTCGTGTTCCGGGTAGTTGGTACCGGGCC
>NZ_JASOLS010000038.1:0-4597 GCF_030215295.1 Corynebacterium sp. UMB6689
AGGCATGGAGGTAGATTACCTTTCCCCGACCCAACACGGTCGGAATCGGAGGTGTCTACCAAACAGGGGGCAGGTCCTAATGACTGACGATGGCGAACGTGCAGGCGCTCGACCACCTGTGCATGACACCAACCGGACGATTCTCGGCTGCAAGGTGAAGCCTTTAGCTGCCTGGTGGGAGCGGGCCTCGGATGACGAACGCGCCGCCATGCTCAAGTCTCTGTCGAATGCCGAAGTTGATGATTTCGATTCCCCTGAAGGAGCTCAAGTTCAAGCTTTCTTCGCGGAGCTCGACGAGACCGAGCATGAGAAGCTCGATTCTCTACATCTGCCGATGGGCCGTGCCGCATACTGCGAAGACACTCTGAAGCGACTAACTAGCCGCATGCTGGACGAAAATCTTGATCTTTACGCGGCACGTTTGGCGGAATTTAACATCCCCAAGGATTGGACCCCTCCCGCTCCTCGAATTGGTGAACCAGTAGGAAACCCAGCTGTAGATCGCGTTCTGAAAGGCGTGGCAAGGTGGCTGGAAGCAGCCGCAGACGTATGGGGTGCCCCAAAGTCCGTCGTAATTGAACACGTCCGCGATGGGTTCGTCAGTAAATCGAAGGCTAACGAAATTGATCGCGAGAACAACGCGCGCCATAAACGCAACCAAAAGCTTTTCCAAGATATGCAGGAGAAACTAGGCATCGAAGGAAAGCCACGCAGTGCCGACCTTTGGCGGTTCCAATCAGTACAACGCCAAAATTGCCAATGCGCCTACTGCGGGGAACCAATCACTTATTCCACGTGCGAGATGGATCATATTGTCCCCCGCGCTGGCCAAGGCTCCACCAATACTCGTGACAACCTCGTGGCTGTGTGTCATCGCTGTAATCTGTCCAAGAAAAACTTCCCCTTTGCTGTTTGGGCAGCCCAGTCTGGAATTCCAGGTGTGAGCGTTAAGGAGGCACTCGACCGTACGCGCCACTGGGCCGAAGATTCCGGCATGTCAGCAAAGGACTTCAACAAATTCCGTACCAGCGTCCGCGAGCGACTGAAGCGAACCGCCATGGATGAACCAATCGACGCCCGCTCGATGGAATCTGTTGCTTGGATGGCGAACGAACTACGCGGCAGAGTTGCGCAGCGCTTTCAAGATAACGGCACTACCGTAAGTGTCTATCGAGGTGCACTCACTGCGGAAGCTCGCCGTGCTTCGGGAATATCAGGCCAACTACGTTTCATCGATGGCACTGGAAAATCTCGCCTCGACCGTCGTCATCATGCTGTCGATGCTGCAGTAGTAGCTTTTACTCAAAACTACGTCGCAGAAACTCTTGCCATTCGTTCAAACAAAAAGCGAGAAGCTGAGCTGCTTCGCTCTGCACCCCAGTGGAAAGAATTCACTGGAGCTGATGAAGCACATCGCGCGGCGTGGAATGCTTGGCTGCCTAAGATGCGAAAACTCGCCATGCTCTTGCAGCAGGCGTTGGATGAAGACCGAGTCGTAGTTACCTCGAATCTAAGGCTACGCATCGGCAACGGACGCGCCCACGAGGACACAATCGGAGAGTTAAAGAAGATACGCGTCGGCGATGCTATTTCGGTCACCGATATCGACAGGGCATCCACCGAAGCATTATGGTGTGCACTCACTCGCGAAGAAGACTTCGATCCTAAAGAAGGTCTGCCAGAGAATCCCGAACGACGAATTCGTGTGCACGGCACTTGGTACGATGCCGACGACGAAATCGAAGTCTTTCCAGTTGGTGCAGGCGCTATCAAGGTACGAGGTGGTTACGCTGAACTAAGCCGTTTCCACCATGCCCGGATCTATAAAATCCCCGGGAAAAAGGCTTCCTCCTTCAGCATGTTGCGGGTTTATAATGTCGATCTAATGCAGCACCGACATGGGGACCTGTTCTCCGCTGAGATCAAACCGCAGACAATGTCAGTCCGCCAGGCAGAGCCCAAACTGCGCAAGGCCCTTGCCGACGGCACGGCAGAGTATATTGGTTGGTTGGTTGTAGACGATGAGCTAGTCATCGACACCTCAAGCTTCAACACCGGACAGATTGCGGAAGTGCAAAAAGAGTTTGGACAAATTCAACGCTGGCGCCTAGATGGGTTCTTCTCAAACTCTAAGTTGCGACTGCGCCCACTTTATATGAGTGCCGAGGGACTATCTTCCGATGTGTCTCAAGCCTCCAAGAAAGTAATAGATAGACCGGGCTGGCTGCCAGCCGTAAACAAAGCTTTTGGTGAAGGCAACATGACTGTGGTCCGTCGAGATGCTCTGGGAAGAATAAGGCTGACTAGCAAGGCTCATCTGCCCATTTCTTGGAAGGCAGAATAATGAACTCTGGGTGGCGGGTCATTGATTGTCTCAATTTGAAGGGGTCTCTCCGGTATTCCCGGGGCCAGCTCATCATCCATCGAGAAGATACTCCAACCGATGTTTCGCTGCCGCTAGCCCAAATCGCAGTCGTCCTCATTGGCTCAGAAAGCACAATCAGCGGTGCCGTTCTCCAGAAGCTCAGTGACTACGACATCGCCCTCTTAGTTTGCGACTGGAGAAACGTTCCGGTCGCCGGTGCTTACCCATGGAACGAACATTCCCGGATCGGTGCTCGCCACCAAGCCCAATCACAATTATCTTTGCCCAAAAAGAAGCAAGCTTGGTCTCGAATTGTCGCAGCCAAAATTTCTGGTCAAGCTTCCGTTCTAAAAGCACTAGCTAAGCCTGGAGCCAAGGAACTCTACGCCCTCTCTCGTACCGTTAAATCTGGCGATCCAGAGAATCTTGAAGCACAGGCAGCGCGCAAATACTGGTCTTGCATCTCCCATGGTCATGCTTACTTACGTTTACCTGGCAGCGGAGAACCTGGCTGGAATTCTGCGCTCGATTACGGTTACACACTTTTGCGCGGCCACGGCATTCGAGCTGTAGCTAGCGCTGGATTATCTGGAGCATTAGGCGTATTCCACCACGGCCGCGGCAACAAGTGGGCATTGGTCGATGACCTTATTGAACCATTTCGACCAATGGTTGATCAGGTTGTATTCACCGTTTCTAGTGACGGACAAGCATTAGGATCGCCGCAAAAGACCCTCATATCGCAGTATCTAAACAGCCCCTTCAATTCCAGTGGAAAATCCTTAAGCACAGCTTTTAATGAGTTCAGCCAACAATATGGCCTATATATCGAGGGAAATCTAAAACACCTAAACGTTCCCGTCTGGGAAGGAAAACTCGATGCCGGCGAAAGATAGTGAACCAATGTGGTGCGTGGTCATGTTCGATCTTCCCGTTAAATCAAGAATTCAAACCAGAGAGGCCAACCGGTTTCGAAACCACCTCTTAGACCTTGGCTTTTGTAGATCCCAACTAAGCGTTTACGTTCAGTATTTCCCCCTCGCCTCCCGTATCGCGACAACCGTCAAGCAAATCAAGTCTGGTCTACCAGAAGGCGGAGATGTGAGAATCATATCCGTCACTGATATTCAATGGTCGAAAGCGATTCGCTTTTCCAAATCAGAGCCTTCCGAAATGGAGAATACCCCACCTCAGCTCACGATTTTCTAGCGGAGGATCACCGATAAACTCCAGTTAAACGACCCTTTTGGGGCCACACTGAAGTCTATCAGGGGTAATGAGAACTGAACCCCAGCCTACGCCGGCGGTGGAGCAGGGTACTTAGAAGTCTATCAGGGGTAATGAGAACTGAACCCCAGCTCTCGAGCATCTCGGCGTGCCGTCCTTTTGAAGTCTATCAGGGGTAATGAGAACTGAACCCCAGCGCATCGACTGAGACTAGCGGAACACCGGGAAGTCTATCAGGGGTAATGAGAACTGAACCCCAGCCCGTTCTCGAATGCGTAGCGGAGTTGAGGAAGTCTATCAGGGGTAATGAGAACTGAACCCCAGCCTAAAGCTGCCCTGAAGGAATTCGACAAGAAGTCTATCAGGGGTAATGAGAACTGAACCCCAGCTTGTATTCCGCACGTATAACGAGGCCGTGAAGTCTATCAGGGGTAATGAGAACTGAACCCCAGCACCGTCAAGTGTGGGCTTGTGGTTACCGGAAGTCTATCAGGGGTAATGAGAACTGAACCCCAGCCTATCGCCGCCCTGGTCGCCGGGCTAGTGAAGTCTATCAGGGGTAATGAGAACTGAACCCCAGCTGTTGGCGAGGGTGACGTCGAGAATGAGGAAGTCTATCAGGGGTAATGAGAACTGAACCCCAGCCATTCTTTCGGCAAATCGATGCGCGGCTGAAGTCTATCAGGGGTAATGAGAACTGAACCCCAGCCGGTATTCGCATTCCTCGCGTACGTCGCGAAGTCTATCAGGGGTAATGAGAACTGAACCCCAGCTTTCTGTCGCGCACCCATTGGGTATTTGGAAGTCTATCAGGGGTAATGAGAACTGAACCCCAGCCCCGCCTCGGATGGTGCTGCGTCGTCCTGAAGTCTATCAGGGGTAATGAGAACTGAACCCCAGCCTGTGCCGAGCTTTGGGCTGGCGCAGGTGAAGTCTATCAGGGGTAATGAGAACTGAACCCCAGCACATCATCCAGCTGCTCGCCAAGGTTCTTGAAGTCTATCA
>NZ_JASOLS010000039.1:0-4009 GCF_030215295.1 Corynebacterium sp. UMB6689
GAAGCACTCACATCAGCTACACTGACCCAAGCAGCATAGCTAACCCCCGACGTGTCTACTTTCCGGGGGCCAGGCCCCAGGGAACTACACCCAAGCCGGTGAACACCTAGGCGAGGCGCAGGCCAACGAGGCGGACGAAGCCGTAGACCTTGACGCGCTACGTAAGCAGCTCGCCCGATACGAAGCGGAAAACCGCAAGTTGAAGAACGAGAACGGCGACCGCCGAGTGAAGGCGAAGCAGGCGGAAGAACAGGCAGCGACGTTGAAGAAACTCGCGCAGGTACTCGGTTTTGAACCGTCCGACAAAGACACGGAGGAACAAATCAAGCAGGCCAAGGCCGCTGCGCAGGAACGAGAAGCCGAGCGTGACAAGCTCCAGGCCGAACTCGACCGAATGCGCGAGGACAACACCCTACGCAAGCTGGCGAAGGAAAACGGGGCAGACCCCGACATGCTTGTGCCGTATCTCCGTGGTGTAGGTGATCTCCCGAAGTGGGGCAGCGACGAGTGGGACAGTAAGGCAGGCGAACTCGTCACCAACACGCTCAACTCATTCCCACAGTTCAAGGCGGGTGGGGTAGCACCCCGCACCAGCGGAACCCCAGCCCCACGAACAACAACGATGGCCGAATCCTCACCGCCGATGACCTCGACCGCCTGTACGCACAGGGCAAGTTTGAGGAAATCAACAAGGCAGTGGAGGAAGGCCGTATCAGCCGCTAAAAGTTTCCACTAGGAGGAACGCACTATGGCAACTCCACAGTCCCACAAGAACTGGGATCCGGTAATCGGCCCGATTGTCGCGTCTGCGCTCATGCAGCCGCTCCGTCAGACCTGGGCATTCGCGCAGGAGGGTGTGACGAACTGCGACTTTGAGGGCGAAATCCGCGGTAAGGGTGACGAGGTTGTTGTCACCAACCTTAGCCGTCCCACCATCCGTAAGTACGACGAGTCCGAAGACATGATTGTTGAAGATGTCGAGTTCGGAGAGCGTAAGTTCAAGACCGACCAGGGCGACTACTTCAACTTCAAGATTCCGCTGGTATCTTCCGTCCAGTCTGCTCTAGACGTGAAGCCGGAGGCAGTCAGCGAGGCAGAGGAAGGCATGTCCGAGCAGGTCGATACCTACATCGGCAAGCTCATGAAGGACGGAGTGAAGAACTCCAACAAGGTGGGCACCCTCCCGCTCGACATTGAGAAGAAGGACGCGTACAAGACGCTGGTGGTGCTGCGTAAGAAACTCAACGCCACTTCGGTTCCGAAGACTGACCGTTTCGTGATGGTTGGCCCGGAGATGGAATCGGCGTTGCTGTACGACGAGCGCCTGGACAAGGCAGTGAACAACAGCAATCTCTTGAACGGTGAGATTGGTCGCCTGCTCGGGTTCCGCATCATTTCCGCGCCGACGGTGCCGACGGTGGCGGGCCGTGAGGTGGTCATTGCGGGCCACCCGATGGCTACCCCGTTCGGCTACCAGATCACGGAGGTGGCGGAATCGTCCATGCTGCCGTTCCGTTTCACCCGTGCGATTACGGGCCTCCAGGTGTACGGCGGTTCCGTGTTCCGCCCGGAGGTGCTGGCGACGGCTGAACAGGATGTGGTGGAGCCGACCACGGCGGGTGCTACCGAGTAGACGCTAGCCCGTAGCAGGCAGCGAAGGGGGTCAGGGTGTGTGCCTTGGCCCCCTTTACCCATACCTGGATGAAGGGCACACCATGAATAATCCGTATCAGGAAGAACTACTTAACCGTCTCCGTGACCATGATAACGCGAGGGGTGAACGTGAACTGACCCGGCTTATCAACTGGGCTACATCCGCTGTGTTGAAGTACACAGCTGTGCGGGCGCTCACTAAGACGATGATTGAGAAGTGGGTCAGAGTTAAGGCAGCAGGGTGTGTTCGATGCCGTCTAGGATCACATCGATGACGAGGTCGTAGTATTCCTCGGACATCGCTTCTTCTTCATCAGGGTGTGAGAGAGGCTCCAGGTAAGAGTTGACAATACTGGTCAGTCCAACAGATTGAGCCATCATAGGCTCAAGCCTGACAAGCATTTCGTGCAGGTTGTGGCGAGGCTGGATTTGATTGGATGCGCGCAGGTTTCTCGCTCCGATCGTGTGGATGATCGAGTTCGCGATAATTGTGTAGGCCACAGGCGAATTGTCACCAAACCCAGCTTCTTGTAGTTTGGCCCAGGCTCCATCGATCATCGGCAAAAACTGTTCGGTGAACTTGCCCCGCGCGAACCTGTCGGTAATCCCCGGATATGCTAACAATGCGGGGCGTAGATTGTGAGCCATAGCTCGAAACCAGGCTTTCCATTCAAGGTCCGGGTCGGGAACTTCAATCCCGACACATACCCGGTCTACAACAGCATCACAAATGGCTTCCTTGTTTGGAAAATAATGATAAATCACTGAGGGAACCACGCCCAGTTCACGGGCAATGTCCCGTACTGACCATCCCTCAACGCCACTGATCGCGCTTAACTGTACAGCTTGTTTGACAATCAGCTCGCGTGATAGCCCAGCCCTTCGCCCCGTTAGCACAGTGTTCATAAGGTGACCCTAACTTATTCCTTGACCCTTACTAGAACACCATTCTACAATATCCCTAAGTGAAACAGTGTTCTAGTAATGGAGTGTAGTGATGCCCGACCCTCGTAGTAATAAGCCGACACAGAGCTCTATTGATCCAGGAGCGCAAGCGAACCTGGTAGTGGGAATCGTTTTTCTCGCCTTTATGGGGCAAATGATTCTCAATCCGATCATCGCGCCACTGTCACGACAGATGGGATTGCGGGAATGGCATATTGGCGCCACTATCTCTTTGGCAGCGATTGTACTAGCGAGCTTGAGTGCTTATTGGGGGCGAGCTTCCCAACGTGTCGGCGCTAAACGTGTACTCGCTGCTGGGCTTGTGATCGCGATCATCGCTTTGAGCGCCTTCGGTATTGTCTCCTACCTGGGGATGAACCAGGTAGTTGGCGGTGTCGGACTAGTTTTTGGTGTTGTGATCACTCGTGGTTTGCTCTATGGTGGAGGGATTTCAGCGATCGCCCCGACCGCGCAAGCCCACCTGGTCACGCATGCTGCCAGCGAGAACGGGCGGGTAAAAGCACTGGGCATGATTGGAGCGGCTCAAGGGATGGCCTCCATTGTTGGAGGTGTTACTGGAGGTGTGTTAGCCGCTGCTGGTGGCCTGCTCTTGCCCTTGGTGGTCATGCCCGTTGTGATGGTGATTGGTCTGGTTGTTCTCTTGGTGAGTTTCGCACCTCAAAGCCGAGGGCAACTTTTTGCAAAGCCTCAACGGATTCGCTTCACTGATCCGCGTGTAGCTCCCTGGCTAGCAACTGGTCTGGTGATGTTTCTTGTGTTTTCTTCTGTTGCTACGATTTTTGGATTCACTGTCCAAGACCGCTTCGCCCTGTCGGCAACTGCGACCGCAGGTATTTCCGCGATTTACCTGACCATCATGGGCGTGACCATGATCATTGCCCAAGCGGTGATTGCTCCAAAGACAGGGTGGGGAGCAGCGAAGCTTTTACGTACTGGTCTGGCCATTACACTAGTTGCAACTGTGCTCATTTGGCCTACCTCCTCGCACGCTTTACTGGTTGTCGGGTGTATCGTGCTGGGGGTAGGTATGGGACTGGCGATGCCCGGGTACAACACTGGCCCAACCTTGAAGATGAGTGCAGATGAGCAAGGCGCAGTGGCTGGCATCATCAACGCTAATAATGGGTTGGCGTACGCGATTGCCCCGCTGGCTTCGACCGCCCTTTACGGGTGGAACCCGCTGGCACCCTTCGCCGTCTGTATCGCCTTGATTGCAGTGGTCGTCATCTACGCCCACACTGCACCCGCACTACGCCAATAACTATGAGCGTGCCTGAAGTAGCCGTTCCATCACGTTATCCGCAGGAGTCGGCCCTGAGGTTACCCTCGTTTAGTGGACACCCTATTTGTACGGATCTTGTGTCCGTAGGAGAGGATGTTCATTGTGAGT